>CABUZE010000062.1 GCA_902495955.1 uncultured Collinsella sp.
AACGCCGGGCGTCAGCGCGCTGAACTGACCAAGGCCCTGCTTGAGAATATGGGAGCGAGCAAAATTGCCGACACCAGCGCCTACGAACGCGCAGGCCATCTCGATAGGGCCGCCGCCGAGCAAAAAGACGAAGGCGCCACAAGCACAGGCCGCCGCAAGGCCCTGTTGCCAGGGAGCGTAATCGGGCTTTGAGCTCTCAACGGTCTTGAGCATCTCGTGGTATTCGTGCACGGTAAACCGGCGCCCGTAAATCTCGATTTCCTTTAAGAAGCTCTCCATCATCCAGATGCGATGGGTATTGACTCCCGTTGTGGGCAGGCTGACAACCTCGTTAAAGCAGTGGCCATCTTCGATGCAGGTGCACTCAAACGACAGGAGACTCAGGTCGACGTGAATCGTGACGCCGAGCACGTCAGCAACACGATTCATGGTATCGCGCACGCGCCAGGCACCCGTTCCGCTCGCGAGCATAAGCATACCGGTGCGGCAGATGATGGATGATTTATCGGTGAGCGGCGCATCGACGGCAAGTTCATCGCCTGCCGTCACGATCTGGTGCCAGTCAGTTTTCATATGGAGCGCGCCGGCACGGACACCGTGGTGCATGGGGGCTCTCGAAAGCAGCGAGTCAAGGCGCGAAGGCTGTGAGGGCTCCGCCGATTCGCCCTCGTCCTCGTCGGGCTCTTCATCGACCAGATCAAAGGAATCAAGCGGCGCTGGCTCGCGACGGTCGATCAGCTCCTCGTCCTCATCATCAAAGTAATTGAACTGATCGAGCATGTCCTCTTCGATTGAACGCTCGCTCGCGTCGTCCATATAGACGCTCCCTTCCTACCGACTAACCCCCATCCTAGGCAGCAACGGCTAAAGGAAACATAAAAGAGACGGCTGTCATGCATGGAAGGCGCAAACCCCCAATGCGTCGGTAGATCCCCAACGACTAGGACTGTCCCCAAGTGCCGGCAGAAAAGGAACGTCCCTAAGTGCCAACCAGGGCAACACCGCAGATAGAGGACGGACAGCGAAAGCCCGCCAGAGCGAGCAAGGTGCCTTCAAGAAAAATGGCGCCGCAGGTTGAGCATAAGTCAGCGAGCGGGTCGCATTTGTGACAAGGTGACGTGAAACGAAAGGGCGCTGACCTTCTGGTCGCGCCCTTGAAGTTGAACGTCAGATTGTCCAAATGCGGCCCGCGCAGCGTCGAGTGGTTACGGCGTTTGGCAAAACGCCGTAACCCCCTAGTACATCTTTGCGCCGGCGGGGATGGAGGCGTCGAGCTGGATCAGGTTGAGGCGCTCCTCGCCCTCCTCCTCGTGGACAGCGCTGATCAGCATGCCGCAGCTGGGAATACCCATCATCTTGCGCGGAGGCAGGTTGGTGATGGCGAGCAAGGTCTTGCCAACCAGGTCCTCGGGCTCGTAATAAGCGTGAATACCGGAGAGGATGGTGCGGTCGGTGCCGGTGCCGTCGTCGAGCGTAAAGTTCAGCAGCTTCTTGGACTTCTTGACGGTCTCGCATGCCTTGACCTTCACAGCGCGGAAGTCGCTCTTGGAGAAGGTATCAAAGTCGACGAACTCCTCAAACAGCGGCTCAACGGCGATCTTGGAGTAATCGAGCGTGGGCTTAAGCGACTTAACGAACGGGCTCGCGGCGTTGCCGGCCTCGGCAGCCTTGGCGGCAGCGGCACCGGACTGGAAACCCTTCTCGGGCTTCATGTGCGGGAACAGCAGCACGTCGCGGATAGAAGCCTGGTTGGTGAGCAGCATGACCACGCGGTCGATACCAATGCCAATGCCACCCGCGGGAGGCATACCGTACTCGAGGGCGCGCACGTAGTCCTCGTCGTACTCCATGGCCTCGTCGTCACCGCCGGCCTTCTCGGCCATCTGGGCGGCAAAGCGCTCGGCCTGGTCGACCGGGTCGTTGAGCTCGGAGAACGCGTTGGCGTACTCGTGACCGGCAATAACCAGCTCAAAGCGATGGGTCAGGCGCGGGTCGTCCTCAAAACGCTTGGCAAGCGGGCTGACCTCGATGGGGTAATCGCACACGAAGGTCGGGTTGACGATGGTGTCCTCGCCCAGCTCATCGTAAATCTCGGCGATGATCTTGCCAGCAGTCCACTCGGGCTTGATCTCCAGGCCCTTCTCGCGCGCGGCGGCAGCAAGCTCCTCGACTGGCGTGTCAATGGTGACCTGCTTGCCGAGCACGTCGGAGACGATGTCGGTCATGGGACGGCTGGCCCACTCACCAGAAAGGTCGATGGTCTGGCCCTGGTACTCGATGACCTCGGGGTTGCCGATGGCCTTGTTGGCAGCCTTGATGACACCCTGGGCGAGTGCCTTCATGCCCTCGAGATCGGAGAAGGCACGGTAGGCCTCCATCGTGGTGAACTCGGGGTTGTGGGTAAGGTCCATGCCCTCGTTACGGAAGATGCGGCCGATCTCGAACACGCGCTCAAAACCACCGACAATGCAGCGCTTGAGGTGCAGCTCGGTGGCAATACGCAGGTAGCACTCCTGATCGAGCGCGTTGAAGTGGGTAATGAACGGCTTGGCAGTAGCGCCGCCCTGGATGGTCTGCAGGATGGGGGTCTCGACCTCCATGTAGCCGTCGGACTCCATAAAGCGACGGAAGGTGGAGAGAATCTGCGAACGCTTACGAAAGGTCTCGCGAACGTCGTCGTTGGCGATCAGGTCGACATAGCGCTGGCGATAGCGGGTCTCCTTGTCGGAAAGACCGTGGAACTTCTCGGGCAGCGGACGAACGGCCTTTGCAAGCAGGGTCGCGCTCTTAGGAGCAACGGAAAGCTGGCCGCGCTGGGTGCGCACGACCACGCCGGTCACGCCCAGGATGTCGCCCAGGTCGAGGGCCTTGAGCGTATTCCAGGCAGCCTCGTCCATGTCGTTGATGCGGCAGAACAGTTGAATCTCGGCAGTCGCATCGCGCACGACGATGAACATGATCTTGCCCTGACCGCGCTTGGCGACCACACGGCCGGCGATCTTCACGACATCCTCGGTGTCCTCACCATCGGCAAGATCGGCGTACTTAGTCTCGATATCGGCGACGTAGTCCTCAAGCTCAGAGTGCTCGGGATAGGGGTTCTGGCCCGCCTCGAACAGGGCGGCGCGCTTGGCCAGGCGGGTGGCGCGCTCGTCGTTGAGCGTCGATGCCTGATCGGCGGCGTTCTGGTTCTCTGCCATAAGTTAGCTCCTCAAACTAAAACGCTCCCCAGGATTCGGTCCCAGGGAGCGAAAACATACCTTTACGCGGGACCGTGGTCTAGCGTGCGATCTTGGCGATGGTGTAGACGCGAGTCTTGCCGGAAGGCGTAACGACCTCGACGGAGTCGCCCTCGCCGTGACCGATGATGGCGTGACCGACCGGAGACTCGTTGGAAATCTTGTGCTCGAGCGAGTTGGTCTCGGTGGTACCAACGAGCGTGACTTCCATGACCTCGCCGTTGGGATCAATCAGCGAAACGGTGGAACCGATGGAGACGGTCAGATCGCCCGTAGTGGCAGCAACCTGAGCGTTGGCAAGAATGGCCTGGATCTCGGCGATACGAGCAGCATTCTGGGCCTGCTTGTCCTTGGCGGCATCGTACTCGGAGTTCTCCGAAAGGTCGCCGAACGCGCGGGCTTCCTTGATGTCCTCGACGATCTCCTTGGCGTAATCGCCCTCACGCCAGGCGAGCTCCTCGACGAGCTTCTGGCGGCCCTCAGCGGTCAGTACGATCTGGCTTGCGTCCATACGGATATCTCCCCAACTCTGATCAAACAATCAACTGTCAACAAAACGAAAAAGACCGGCTAGCCTGCGGGCAAGCCGGTCAGGTGCTCACCCCAAAGGGATGGGACTACTCTGCGTCCGCGTCGCTGTCCTCTGCCTGCTTTTTCTTGGCAGCAGCGAGCTTGGCCTCGAGCTCTGCGATCTCCTTGTCCTCCTTGGACTCCTCGACCACAACGTCCTCGGCCTGCTTGGTTTCGCCCTTATCGTCGCCCTCCATACCCTCGCGGATATTCTTGACGGTAGAGCCGAGAGACTTGCCGAGCTTCGGCAGGTTCTTAGGCCCGAAGATGATCAAGACAACGATGAGAATAATGATGAGCTCAGGAGCCCTCAGTCCAAACATGTAGACCTCCACAATACAGCGAGACAAGCTCGAATGAGTATACCGCGGGTGCCGCGGTATCACAACAATAGCTAAAAAAAGGGACCGCAAGAAGCGGTCCCTCCTCATGCTCTGGTCGGGTTGACTGGATTTGAACCAGCGACCCCTGCGTCCCGAACGCAGTGCTCTACCAAACTGAGCCACAACCCGTTAGCTCGACTATAGTAACAAAGATTTTCGCCGCGTGCTAGAGAAATTTTTATTTCTTTGGCGCGTCGATTTGAACCGTGTTGGGAATAAGCTCAGTCGTGCAGGCCCACCAGCCATTTTGCTGGGCAGCTCCCGCAAGATGGGCTGCTGCAGCGACGGTATCACAAATGGCAAACGAGCAGGCACCCGAACCGCACACGTCCACGGCAACGGTTCCCTCCTGTGCGCGCAGCCAGTCGAGAACCGCCTGGATCCGCGGCTCCATCTGCGCGGATATGACGCCCAGATTGTTATGAACGAGCGCATATGCCGCCTCGGCATCGCCGGCGCGTAAGACAGAAGCAATCGCATCGGGTTTTTCCGCGGGCACCGGGCTCTCATCAAATCGTCGATACGCTTCAACCGTTGAAACGCTCGTCTCGTGCGGTTTGACCAATACGACAGGTGTCGCCGGAAGCACAGGATACTCAGTGGCCAGCACATCTCCCCCGCCGACGTAGAGTGCGGGACTCGTGTGCAAAAAGAACGGCACGTCGGCGCCGATACCGCGAGCGATGTCATCGAGCGCGGGGTCGGCGCGGTCGATACCCCACAGCTCGGCCAAGGCAACGATGACCGCGGCGGCATCCGTCGAGGGGCCTCCCAGGCCGGCGCACAGCGGGATACGCTTTTCGATCGTCACGCACACGTTGGCATCGCGACCGTAACGCTCGGCCATAGCGATTGCCGCCCGATAGGCCGTATTTTTTTGCATGGGAAAATCGGATGCCGGAACCGTCTGGACGGTCAACGCCTGCGCCGGCGTGCCCGTCACGGTAACGGCTAGACCGACGGCTGCCATCAGGGAATCGACCCTGTGATAGCCGCGGGCGTCGCGCTCGGTATGAACCCCCAGATAGAGGTTAATTTTTGCCGGCGCGGTAAGGATGAGGGACCGATCGGTCACCGTTAGTGCTCCTCGAGCTGGTTGCCGAGCGGGGTAAAGATATGCTCGCCACTCTCGGGGTCGAACAGTTCGACCTGGCCGGTAAGGACATCGATATACTGGTAGGACTGACGCGATTTGCGGCCGCGACGCTCGTCAACCTCGACGATAAAGACGGCGGGGTGGACGCTCTTGATGGTGCCCATGCGCTCGATGACGCGGGTACGGCCCATGTTGGCCTTAACCTTGACGCGATCGCCCACCATATCGGTCAGCTTCTCGTGGATGTCGTCGACGTGATTGACTTCCATCTCTTCCATGAATAGGGCCTCCAGAGGGTGCAATTCAAAAAGAGGATAATACCCCTAAGATAGACAAAACTCTAATACTATAGCACCCTGTTGCAGCCATACGCAAGTAGCTAAATAAGCCCCGTCCCAAATACGTACCAGACGACAATCTTGCATGACCAGTTGTTACGCGGTTTGGTAAAACC
>CABUZE010000063.1 GCA_902495955.1 uncultured Collinsella sp.
AGAGTAGACGGTCGCAAAGCCGCGGCCGATGCTCTTAAAGAAGCGCACCAGATCGTTATCCACGCGATCGAACGTCTGAATACGCAGGAACACAAAGAGCAGCGCCAGGAAAAAGGCAATGACGGTACCAAGGGTCGCAAGCGCAATGGTGATTTCGATGCCGCGAATAAAGAAGTCGCCGCTCTTATAGGTCATGTAGACCAGGCTCGGCAAAAAGTCGCTGGGATTGGAGTCCGAGACAATGCTCACCTGCACCAGGTCGATAAACGACATGACACAGCGGTCGACAAAGAAGATCGCCGCGATGGCGACCACGACGTAGCTGCCTAAGCGCGCGCCGCGACGGAAGCGCTCGGATGCGAACGGCGACTTTTCGCGATAGTCGTTCCAGTGCATGAGTTTGGTGACGAGCGCCGCCGCCGACACGACGAGCCAGGCCCAAAGAATCGCCCAAAGGCAATCCTGGAAGATACCGGTGGGGGCCAAGAAGCTCAGCGGCGTGGGATTGCGCTGGCTAAACGCCAGGCCGAGCGCCGCGATGACGCTCGTGCCCAGGTACACATAACGGTGATCGGCCTTGATAAAGGAGGCCAGACGATTGATGGTTTTCATGCTGCCTCCCTATGCCGGCTGACGGTCGAGGCACGCGTCCCACATTTGGTCGCGTTCCTCTTGGCTGACGCCCTTGAGCGTCTTGTCGATGAGCTTAAGCAGCTTGTCCGAGCCCTTGCGGCAGCCGACGTTTGCCGCGACCTCCTGCTTAAAGCCCTCGCCCTCGGCAAAATGGATGGGGACGATACCAGGATTTTGGGCCATATAGCCCTTCTCGTTCTCGGTGTTGTAGGTCACGGCATCGCACGAGCCCTGCAGCAGGTTCGAAAACACCGTGGGAACCGAATCGACCGGGTTCTTGTGGACAACGCCCGGGATCTCGTCGATGACGGTATCGAGCATGGTGTCCTTTTGGCCGAGTACCGTGGCACCGCTAAAGTCGCTGAGCTTGGTGGCGTTTTGGTAGGGGGAACCCTCTTTTACGAACAGGCCAAAGTAGCCAATGAAGTACGGGTCGGAGAAGCCGACCGACTCCTCGCGCTCGGGCGTGGCGCTCATGCCGGCGATGATGAGGTCGATCTGGCCGTTGTTGAGCGAATCGATAAGGCCCGAGAAGCTCTGCTTGACGGCAACGGGCTCGCCACCGAGGGCCTTGCAGACGATCTTGGCGATCTGCACGTCGTAGCCATCGGCATAGGCGCCCTGCACGTTGTCGATGGGGATGGTGTACTCACTGGCTTCGGAAACCTGCCAGTTGTACGGGGCGTAGGCCGCCTCCATGCCAATGCGGATCTTATCCTTGCCGATCACGGAATCGGACAGGTCGTCGCGACCGCCGCCCGTCGTGGGCTGAACCACCTTGAGCGTGGACGGGCGCTGACAGCCGGCAAGCGCGCCGGCGACGACGGAAGCGCTCGCAGCGAGAGCGCTACCCAAAAAGATGCGACGGCTGCATATCGGCTGGGCCTGCATGCCGCGCTGTTGGGGAGAATGCATAATCTGCCTTCCCTGTTGAATCGTATGCTGACGACTTAACAGGATACGCCAGCGACCAGCAGCGCAGCACAAGCTCGAAAAATTAATAGACACACGGTAGTCATTGGGAACGTCGATGTTTTGACAATGCCAGCGAGCGCCACCCAGAGCGAACAAGTTGGCATGAAAAAGGCACGGCATAGACCTTCTGGTCATGCCGTGCCTTTTGAATGACAAATTGTCGCTCTGGGTGGCGCGCAGCGTCGACCGGTCCGTCGTTCGTCAGAATGGCGGAACCTCTAGAGCAAAGTGACGCTAAAGCTGCGGACGTCCGTCTCGCCCGGCGCCAGCGTAATGGTGTTGACCTTGTGCTCAAAGACGTCGTCCTCGGTGTCCATGGTGGTGTGACCGGTCCAGGGCTCGAGCGCCACAAACGGGGCGTCGTTGGCGGCAGACCACACGCCGATGTACTTAAAACCCTCAAAGTCGATCTTGACGCCGTGGCCCGACTTGCGGCCACGCAGCGTGAGCGTGGAGCCCGGGGTATCGGTGAACATGATGGCATCGTTATCGAAGCTGCGGTGCGTGATGGGCAGCACGTCCGAGTTATCGGGAGCCTTGTAGCTGCCCTCGAACGTCATGAGGCCATCGGGCGTGATGATGGGGGCCTCATTGGTCCAAGCCTCGGTAAATGCCAGCTCGTAATCCTCGAACGTCTCGTCCTCGGCAGCGGGGGCGGGCACGTTAAATGCAGGGTGACCGCCCACCGAGAACGGCAGGTCCACGTCGCCGGTGTTGGTGACGGCAAAGGTCTGCGTGAGCGTGGCGTCGCCGGTTAGGGCATAGGTCATGTTGAGCTTAAAGTGGAAGGGGAAAGCCTTGAGCGACTCAGGCGTGTCGGTGATCTCGTAAGTGACGGACGAGCCGTCCTCGGAGACCTCGACCAGCTTGTGCTCGACGATGCGCGCGAGGCCGTGGCGCGGCATCTCGCAGGCGCCAGCCGCAGACGTCGCCGTGTTGTTGCGCAGTGAGCCCACGATGGGGAACAGGATGGGCGCGTGCTTGCTCCAAAAGGCGGGGTCACCCTGCCACAGATACTCGTTGCCGTTGAGAGCAAGGCTCGTGAGCTGGGCACCCATGGAATCGATGGCCGCGGTAAGGCCGCCGCGCTTGATGGTAGTGACGGTGGACATGCTACTTCCTCCAAAAGTAAACAATAGTGTCGAGGGCTATTGTCCCACTCTTGGCGGCAAGGAGAAGCGGCAGGCGCAGTTATTGAGCGATTGCGTAAAGGTCGAATCCGCCCTGCGGCGTGCTGTCGACCGTATCGGGCGCCTGCGAGTTAAAGCTCACGGGAACCATGCGCTTTGAGGCACGGAAGCGCGCGCCATCGGTGGCGACGGGCGGCTCGTCGACCGTGAGCTCGTAGTCGCCGGGCTTGAGCTCGATGCCGTCGCCAGCGGAGTTGACATATTGATACTCGTCAATCGCCTGCCCCCTGAGTGTGCGGCCCACGATGTGGATGAGCATCTGGCTGTCGCCGCGGGCGGTGTCCCATGTCGCACCGTCCTTGACCTCGACCGACACATGCACCGAGCGCGTGCGGCTGAGCGATTGCTCGACAGACATCTCGACCTTGGCGGCATCTTTGCGCTGTTGCTCCACATGGCTCCAGACATTTCCGATCGCCGAGCAAGCGATGACGCCGGCCATGAAGGCGATGAGGATGGGACCGAGCGGAGAGCGGCGGGCCGCGTCTTCCTCACGAGCTAGGTTGGGGCGATGCGTGGGGGCGGGCGCCTGGGCACCCTGCGCGGGCACGTCGAGAATGCTGAAAGATGCCGTACTGCCGGGATCGATGTTATGGCGCGGCTGCGGGGTCTTGGCCGGCGAGATGGACATGTCGGCTGGCTCGCCGAGCGTGGCCGTAGCGTCGGCCTTAGCCTCGTCGGCCTCGGCCTGAGCCCAGGCCTGTTCAAAGGTTAGGGGCTCGGCGGAGTCGGAAGCGGCGTCCGTCTCGACGGCATCGTTGCCGGTCTCGTCCTCGTCGCTCGACACGTCACGCGGCGCGGGCTCGTCCCACTCCTCGTCCGGAGCCTCGCCCTCGCTATACCACCATTCAAAGTTATCGATATCCATACGGGGCGCCCCTTAGGCCTCGCAAATAAACACTTGCTAGCCTTATACCCCCAGACGGCACTGGAGCTCGCCGGCACAGACAGGAAAACCGTCACAACATTCGACGCTTTTCCTCGATTTCGAGATTTTCGCCGAATGTTGTGACGGTTTGGGCGACTGGCTGGCAGCGCAATGCGACAAAGGGACTGTCTCTTTGTCACATTCTGTTAGAGTTGCAGGGATTGAATCCCGCTTATTAATGCGACATTGGAGTGACAGCCTTGACCGCCGCAACCACGCCTAAAAGCAAGTCAACCGCCGCTGCGCTTTCACCTGCGCGCACCAATCTTTGCCTGGCGCTGCTCGTGTTGTTAGGTTTTTCGCTCGGCTGCTCGGAGTTCGTGGTCATCGGCATCGAGAGCGACCTGGCGACGGAGCTCGGCATATCGCTTGCCACCGCAGGCCAGCTCATCAGCGTGTTTGCGCTTGTCTATGCCATCGCAACGCCGGTGCTTGCGCTCAGCACGGGGCGATTCCGCCGCTACCAGCTGCTCGTGTGCTACAGCATCGTCTTTGTGCTCGGCAACCTGGTCATGGCTCTGGCGCCCAACTTCCAGGTGCTGTTCATCTCGCGCATCATCCTGGGCTCCGTCTCGGGCGCACTGCTCGCCGTGGGTGTGACGTACATCCCCGAGCTGCTGTCCCCACAGCAAACTTCGCTTGCCATCTCGGTGGTATATGGTGCGTTTTCCGTGGCAATGGTCTTTGTGACCTCGATTGGCAAGTTTGTGGCCGACACGCTCGATTGGCACGTGGCCATGTACGGCACGCTGACCTTTGCCGTTTTGATCTGCGGAGCGCTCGTGGCGTTTATGCCGCGCGCCGGGCAGACCGATGAGCCCGCCACCTTCCGCGAGCAGGCGGGGCTGCTGCGCGAGCCGAGCATCATCACCGGCATGCTCATCTTTTTGTTTGGCGTGGGGTCGGTCTATGTGTTCTACGGCTACGTGACGCCTTATCTTGAGCAAGTGCTGGGCATGGGCACGGTCGAAGCCAGCACCACGCTCATGGCCTATGGCGTGTTCTGCCTGATTTCGAACATCCTGGGCGGATGGATCGACGCGCGCTTTGGCATGAAGGCGCTGCTTGTGACGTTTGTGCTGCAGGCTGCGGCGTTACTCGGGCTGTTTGCTGTGGGCGGCACCATGCCGCTCGCGCTGGTCTTTGTCTTTAGCTTGGCGCTGCTCATGTACCTGTTCTCGGTGTCGTGCATCACGCACTTTATGGATGTGGCACGCAGCCGCCATCCCAAGTCGATGGTACTCGCAAGTTCGGTTGAGCCCATGGCGTTTAACGTCGGCATTTCGTTTGGCACCGCAGTGGGCGGCGCCGTGGTAAGCAGCATTGGCATTGCGTACGTGGGCGCAGTGGGCGCCGCGTTCTCGCTTGTGGCCTGGGCCCTCACGCTGGTGACGATTAAGCTGGCTCGCTGGGAGCGCAAGCGGGCGCAGGCGTAGGCGCAGATGCGATACTCGAGCTTGATGATGGCGATCGAAAGGAAACCGCATATGCAATGCGTACTGTTTATCTGCCATGGGAACATCTGTCGAGGACAACATAACGGCTGATTATCAGGCATATTAACCATTCAAATCATCTGACCTAATACCTTTTTACTACTCATAGAGGCTCAGGCACGACAGGTCAGATGGTTCTGCTTTTCACAACAGCCTACTTTTTCGACCGTTCAACAGGTCAGTAGATTAAATAACTTATCAGCATGCTAGAGTTGTACCTGCTACACAGCTCTAGCATTTTTTAATGCTCGCGCTTCACAACTGAAGACACTCAACCAGCGACAAGGAGGGGTATTTGCCCTTTCTCCTTGCTGGTTCGTGCTATTGCGAGGCGCTCGGAGCTGTGTAGCAACTGTGGGTGGATACTCCTCCTTTTCGTGCTGCACATTCCGCTCTTCGGATGAGTCTCCTTCCACAACGCTTACCAAGTGTCGG
>CABUZE010000064.1 GCA_902495955.1 uncultured Collinsella sp.
CATCACCGGCGCCAAGAACGCCGCCATCTACGCTACGCAGATTCTAGGCGCTTGCGACCCCGAGTACCGCAAGGTTATCGAGAAGATGAAGCAGGAGATGGCCGACGCCTAGGCGTTCCGCCGTTTCACCGCAGTATAAGGAGAGCCATGTCCGACTATCAGGGAAAACGATTCAAGGCTTCTCAGATTCCCGATCCGTCGAAGCCGGGTGCTGCCCATGCGGCACAGCAGGGTCGGACATCCTCTCCTCAGCAGCCGCGCACGCCGCGCCCCGTGACACCGGCGACGCATCGTCGACAGGACGCGCCGGCCGCATATCGACCTTCATCTTATAGCAATGCTAAGAAGCCGCCCCGGTCTTCATCGCATGCCGCGCCGTCGGATTACACCGAGCCGCCGCGCAAAAAGCGCCGCTCCATTATTCCCATTCTGCTCATCATCATCGGCATCGGCCTGATTGTTGCCGCTGCCGCCATCTTTATCAACGCTCAGATTGGCTACAAGCAGGCGAGCGAGTCGTATCAAAAGATCGAAAAACAATATGTGAGCGACAAGGACGCCAGCGGCGTGCCGATTATCGACTTTGATGCACTTGCCCAGACGAATCCCGAGGTTGTGGGTTGGATTTACGCGCCCGGCACCAACATCAACTATCCCGTCGTGCAGACCAACAACAACTCCAAATACCTCAACACGCTGTTTGACGGTACGGCTAACGCGTCCGGTGCAATCTTCTTGGATAGCGACGACACCGCGCCGGGCATGGTGGATCAGCAGACCACGATTTACGGTCATCATATGAACGACGGTTCGATGTTCAACGTGATTTCGGATACGACCGATCAAGCGACGTTCGACAGCATGGAATACGTGTACTACATCACGCGCGATGCGACGTATAAGTTGCGCCCGCTGGCGACCAAGGTGGTCGAGGACACGTATGCCAAGGCGCGCACGCCCAACTTTGAGGGCGATGACGGACTGAAGAATTACCTGTCCGAGATGCTCGACGGTGCCTCTGCCGTGGCGAGTGATGCCACCGATCGTGCCGCTTCGGCAACCAAGGTTGTAACGCTTGTGACCTGTCGTTCGCTGTCATTTAGCAATACGCGTGCAGTCATGGTGCTCACACCGGTCGAGGAATAAGTTGTTCGAGAGTGGCTAAAAGGGCCCCGTCCCAAATGAGCTACTCGACGACAGTAAAAAGGAGAAATGATGCTTGAAAGTGGCAAATCGATGCCTTCGGTTGATGCCTGGCTGCGCGAAGCCAAGGCCGATGTTTCGGCGGCTGATTGTGGGATGTACCTGGCACACAATGGCGTGGTGCGTGCGACGCCTAAGTCCGAGGTGCGTGGGGTCGAGACAGATGGTGTGGCGCCTGGACATAAGGTGGGCGGCATGGTGTTTGGCTTCGATGCCGAAAAGGTGCAGGCTGCTATCGAGGCAACGCGCGCGATGCCGGGTATCGGCTATGTGCGCGTGTGGCTGGCGAGCGGCGAGCTCGCCGTGGGCGACGACATCATGCTCGTACTCATTGGCGGGGACATTCGCCCGCATGTGGTCGACGCACTGCAGGCGCTCGTCGGTACCATCAAAAATGAGTGTGTGAGCGAGGTCGAGCGCGAGGCGTAAGGCCGGCAGCAGCGCTCACCAACAAAAAGCCCGCTGGCAGTCCATCAGTCTGCCAGCGGGCATTTCTGTGTGTTGGAAAATCTCGGCATTGCGTGGCGCTACACGCGCGTCGCATCCTTGGGGCTCATGGTCATACTCTGGAAGCGGTTTTCCATGTAGTCGTTATCGAAATACTTGCCGTAGAACTGCGCGACGGGAATATCCGGCTCCGTGCCGTTGACGCGCTGGTACCAGTAGTCGAGCGACTGTAGCGTCATGACGCCGTCGACCAGCATAATGACGGTAAAGATGACGGTAGCCGAGTAGCGGCTTTTCCACGGAATCATGTTGATGAGCTTGAGCAGCCTCGGCAGCAGCAGCTTGATCCAGATAAGGCCACCCAGGCCCCACAGGCAGGCAAAGCCCGTGCAGGTGCGTCCGCCCGTAAGGACGGCGAGTGGGTCGGGCATGCCGAACAGCTTCATGTGCGAGTAGCTCCACGAGACCACGCCAAATGAGGTCTGCATAAACCAGCCCACGAACACCTCGAAAGCGCCGCCGATCAGGGCACTTACCAGGAAAATGATCAGAGGATTCTTTTTATAGAAGCGGTTGAGCGCCATGGTCATGAGCACCGCGCCAAATCCGTAGATGGGGCTAAAGGGGCCAAATAGCATACCGGCACGGTCCTGATAGACGCCGGGATCGACGACGACCATATGCCAGACTTCCTCGAGAATGAGACCTAACACGCTGCAGACGAAGAATACCCAGAACAGGTTGAAGTAGTTGAGCTTGATGTAGCCCTCGCCGGTTTCATCGCGGCCGAGCATGCCCTCGTCCGCGGCGTCGCGGTCGAGCATCTCCTGCAGGCGGCGCTGGAGTTCGCGCTCCTGGCGCAGCGTGGGGGCGACGGTGGCCGAAAGTGCGATGAGGATGACGAGCTGGACGGCGGGGCGCAGCAGGAAGGGTCCGATGCCTTGGAGCATCACGTCGACCAAAAGCTCGACGACGGTAAATGCGATAAGGATGTAGGACAGGCGGGCGGCGTTGCGGCGCTGGTTTTTGATAAGGTCCAGGCCAAAGATGATCAGGATGACGGCACTTGCCGCAGAGAGCATGATGCCGGCGACGATGAGTCCAACCGCGACGAGCGTGTTGTCGCCGAGCTTTTCGGCGGCGTTGCCGTTGATGAGCGCGGTAATGACCTGCCACATAAAGGCGGCGACCGACGGGAGCGTGCCCACGCCGGACAGGATGCACAGGACGGCGTACACCTTAATGACGAGGGGGATCTTCTTGACCTCCGTGGCGCTGGGGACGCTGGGGTCGAGTTCGTTTCGATTCATACAGAACCTTTCTCGCTTTGTTGTAGGTTATAAGGATACGCCGCCGACCTGCCAAAAGACAGGACGAACGTCCCAATTGCAACTTTGTAATCCCCAACGGTGGACGTGGCGGCCATCTGGGAGCGCGGGCGCTTGCACTGGGCAGACCGATAAAATGTTTGGCCGCAAAACGGATTATTAGCTCGGTGGGCTTTTAAAAAGCGCTGCTCATGCGCGGGGGAGCGTGTCGCGCCGTGCGTATAATAAGGCGGGTAACGCCAAAATACGAGGCTCTGAGGGGATGCCATGTCTCAAGAAACCATCCGCGCGGCCGAGCGTGCCGCGGGACAGGTGAACACCATGTCGACGTATGATCCGGACTCCGACCAGCTGCATGAGGAATGCGGCGTTTTTGGTGTCTGGGCGCCCGATCGCGACGTGGCTCGACTGACGTACTTTGGCCTGCGTGCACTGCAGCACCGTGGCCAAGAATCGGCGGGAATCGCCGTGGGCGACGGCGGTACGGTTATGGTCCGCAAGGATCTGGGCCTGCTCGACCGCGTGTTCTCCAATGCCGACTTGTCGACGCTCTCCGGTCAGCTGGCCGTGGGTCACGTGCGCTACGGCACCGCCGGCGCCAAGAGCTGGGAAGCCTCTCAGCCGCACCTCTCTACCATCAATAGCGTCATTATCGCGCTTGCGCACAACGGCACTCTCGTCAACACCGATGAGCTGCGCCGCCAGCTGATCGAGCTGGGCGTGCCGTTCCTCTCCAACTCGGATTCCGAGGTCGCGACCAAACTCATCGGCTACTTTACTCAGCGTACAGGCCACCTGCGCGAGGGCATTCGCAAGACCATGGAGCTCGTGCGCGGCGGCTACGCCATGACGCTCATCAACGAGCAGGCGCTCTACGCATTCCGCGATCCGCACGGCATTCGCCCGCTCGTGCTGGGCAAGCTGGTGGACGAGGGCCTGGACCAGGCCGATGCCGCATCCGTTTCGCAGCTGCCGTCGCAGGACGGCGCCGCGACGGTCGACGCCACCAACCATGTCACCCGCGCCGGCGGCTGGGTCGTCGCCTCCGAGACTTGTGCGCTCGACATTGTGGGCGCCGAGTACGTCCGCGACGTCCGTCCCGGTGAGATTTTGCGCATCAGCGCCGAGGGCCTTGTGTCCGAGCAGGGCGTGCCTGCCGCCGAAGAGCCTGCTAACTGCATCTTTGAGCAGGTCTACTTCGCTCGCCCCGATTCCATCATGAACGGCAAGAGCGTCTACGCCTGCCGCTATGACATGGGTCGTCAGCTGGCACATGAGGAGCCCGTCGAGGCCGACCTGGTCATCGGCGTGCCCGACTCCGGCCTGCCGCCCGCGGAGGGGTATTCGCGCGAGAGCGGTATTCCCTTTGGCGAGGGCCTTATCAAGAACCGCTACGTGGGCCGTACGTTTATCGAGCCTACGCAGGAGTTGCGCGCCATGGGCGTGCGTATGAAGCTCAACCCGCTGCGCGACAACATCGAGGGCAAGCGCCTGGTCGTCATTGACGACTCCATCGTCCGCGGCACCACCATGGTGCAGCTCGTCAAGATGCTGCGCAACGCCGGCGCCAAGGAGATTCACATTCGCATCAACTCGCCCGAGGTCATCTGGCCGTGCTTCTACGGCATCGATACCGACGTGCAGTCGCAGCTCATCAGCGCCAACAAGACGGTCGACGAGATTTGCGAGTATATCGGTGCCGATTCGCTGGCCTTCCTTTCGGTCGAGGGCCTGCTTAAGGTCATGCCCAAGGGCGGTTACTGCGATGCGTGCTTTACCGGCCGCTACCCCGTGGCGATTCCCGAGAGCTTTGGCCGCGACAAGTTCATGGAGGGCTTTAAGCCCCGCAACCTGGACAAGCCGCTGCACTTTGACGACGACGCCGTGGTCGAGAAATACGACGACCGTAGCTGGGAAGAGAAGCACGGCGAGGCCTAAAACCTGCCAAAAAGGGACAGGTTTATTTTGGTAGGTTTTACCTGCTGTTTTGTTGATATGACGGCGCGTGCTGTTATGGCACGCGCCGAAATGAACGCAACTATGAGCACCGTTTGGCGCCCGGGCGGCGCCACGGTAGTGGGAGAGGAAGGCTCAGATGAGCGACAGCAAGCATGTGACGTATGAGGATGCCGGCGTCGATACCGCCGAGGGCGGCCGCGCCGTTGACGCTATTAAGCAGATGGTTAAGGACACCAACCGTCCCGAGGTCATCGGCGGCATCGGTGGCTTTGGTGGCCTGTTCTCGGCTGCCGCGCTTAAGGATATGGAAGACCCGATTCTGATTAGCGGTACCGACGGCGTGGGCACCAAGCTCGTGCTCGCCCAGATCATGGACCGTCACGAGACGGTGGGCCAGGACCTGGTTGCTATGTGCGTCAACGACATTCTGGCTTCGGGTGCCGAGCCGCTGTTCTTCCTGGACTACGTTGCCATCGGCCACATCGAGGCCGAGCACATGGCAAAGATCATCAAGGGCGTGGCCGACGGCTGCAAGCTCGCGGGCTGCGCGCTCGTGGGCGGCGAGATGGCCGAGCACCCGGGCGTCATGGCCCCCGCCGATTACGACCTCGCCGGCTTTACTGTGGGTGTTGTCGATCGTC
>CABUZE010000065.1 GCA_902495955.1 uncultured Collinsella sp.
GGGGATTTGTCGTTACGCGGTTTTACCAAACCGCGTAACGGGCCGACGCTGCGCGCCGCCCAGAGCGACAATTTGTCATTCAAAAGGCAAGGCATGACCAGAAGGTCTATGCCTTGCCTTTTCCATGCCAACTTGTTCGCTCTGGACGCCGCTCGCTGTCCGTCCTCTGCCTGCGGCGTTGCCTTGCTCCGGATACGGTAGGGTAGTCATTGGGGACGTTCTTAAATGACTAGTCGAAAGGGACACTCTTGCACCAAATCTGCCGGCCCTCGCCGGGTTCGTACCTTACTTTACCGAGATAAAGTGAACGTGCAGATTCGTAACCCACTCGCAACCGTTCTATGGCACGATATTGAACGAATGTATGCTATGCGCTCAAATCTTTTGGGCAGAGTGGGAGACAGTATGGTCAAGCTGTACGAGGACGGTATCTACCTGCGCGGCGGCAGCGAGGTTGTGCCTGCGGCCGAGGCTGCCGAGCGCGGTATTACGCAGACGCCCGAGGATGCCAAGCGCGGCACCATCGCGTATTCGATTCTCCAGGCACACAATACGTCCGGCAATCCCGAGGCGCTCAAGATTCGCTTCGACGCCATGGCGAGCCACGACATCACCTTTGTCGGCATCATCCAGACGGCGCGTGCCTCGGGCATGGAGCAGTTCCCGCTGCCTTACGTGCTCACCAACTGCCATAACTCGCTGTGCGCCGTGGGCGGCACCATCAACGAGGACGACCACGTCTTTGGCCTCTCGGCTGCCAAGAAGTACGGCGGCATTTTCGTCCCGCCGCATATCGCCGTCATTCACTCCTTTATGCGTGAGAACTTCGCCGGCTGCGGCAAGATGATCCTGGGCTCCGACTCGCACACCCGCTATGGCGCCCTGGGCACTATGGCCGTGGGCGAGGGCGGTGGCGAGCTGGCAAAGCAGCTGCTGCGCGACACCTACGACGTCGCCTATCCCGGCGTCGTTGCCATCTACCTCACGGGCGCCCCACGCCCCGGCGTCGGCCCGCACGACGTGGCGCTCGCCATCATCCGTGCCGTCTTTGCCAAGGGCTACGTCAAGAACAAGGTCATGGAGTTCGTGGGCCCGGGCATCGCGAGCATGACGACCGATTACCGCAACGGCGTCGACGTCATGACCACCGAGACCACCTGTCTGTCGAGCATCTGGGCTACCGACGAGGACACACACGCATTTTTGGCCATGCACGGCCGCGGCGACGACTACCGCGAGCTCAAGCCCGCCGATGTCGCCTACTACGACGGTTGCGTCGAGGTCGATCTGTCGAGCATCAAGCCCATGATCGCGCTGCCGTTCCATCCTTCCAACGGCTTTGAGATTGACGAGCTCAACGAGAACCTCGAGGACATCCTGCACGAGGTGGAGCTCGAGGCCGCCAAGATCGGCGAGGGCAAGACGCACTTCAGCCTGCTCGACAAGATCGTCGATGGCAAGCTGCACGTGCAGCAGGGCGTGATCGCCGGCTGCTCGGGCGGCAACTACGACTCCGTGGTCCAGGCTGCCCGCGTGCTCAAGGGCGCCAACACCGGCTGCGGCGAGTTCTCGCTGTCGGTCTATCCCACGAGCCAGCCCGTGGCACTCGAGCTTACACGCCGCGGCTACATCTACGACCTTATGGAGGCCGGCGCGATTGTGCGCACGGCATTCTGCGGCCCGTGCTTCGGCGCCGGCGACACGCCTGCCAACAACGGCCTTTCGATCCGCCACACCACGCGCAACTTCCCCAACCGCGAGGGTTCCAAGCCGGGCAACGGTCAGCTGAGCGCCGTGGCCCTGATGGACGCCCGCTCCATTGCGGCGACGGCTGCCAACGGCGGCGTCCTGACGCCGGCGACCGACCTGCCCGAGGAGACTTGGGACGAGGCCTGCGAGTACACCTTTGACGACGCGCCGTACAAGAAGCGCGTGTACTGGGGCTTTGGCAAGGCTGAGCCGGCCGACGAGCTGGTCGAGGGCCCCAACATCAAGCCGTGGCCCGCGATGGAGCCTCTCGGCGACGACATCCTGCTCAAGGTGTGCTCCAAGATCATGGACCCGGTCACTACGACCGACGAGCTCATTCCCTCGGGCGAGACGAGCTCCTTCCGCTCCAACCCTCTGGGTCTGGCTGAGTTTACGCTCAGCCGTCGCGACCCTGCCTACGTGGGCCGCTCCAAGGAGGTCGACGCGGTGGAAAAGCGCCGCGTTGCCGGCGAGGCAGCGGGCGACCTGGCGGCACTCGATGCCGAGCTTGCCAGCGTGTTTGAGGCGCTGACCGGCGCGGGTGTCGCGGCCGATGCCAAGGCGACTGAGTACGGCTCCATGCTCTATGCCAAGAAGCCCGGTGACGGTTCTGCCCGCGAGCAGGCCGCGAGCTGCCAGCGCGTAATTGGCGGCCTGGCCAACATCGTCCACGAGTACGCCACCAAGCGCTATCGCTCCAACGTGATGAACTGGGGCATGGTGCCCTTCCAGATGGAGGCCGAGCCCAGCTTTGAGGTGGGCGACTACGTCTTTGTGCCGGGTATCCGCGCCGCGCTCGACGGCGACCTGAAGGACATCGCCGCTTACGTGGTTCGCGCCGATGGTGCGGTCGAGCAGATTGAGCTCTACATTGCCGATATGACGGCAGAGGAGCGTGCCATCGTCAAGGCCGGCTGCCTGATCAACTACAACAAGTTCAAGGCCGCTGCCGAGTAACGCACTTAATTGTCCGCCCGGGCTTACCCTTTCCCGCCCGCTCACGCGCTTCGCGAGGGTCGCGTTCGGGAAAGGGTAAGCCTCGGGCTACATTTCTGCGTTCTCGTTGGGTCTTGAGGGACGCTAATAAATAGACTTGCTTGATGCCGCCTCTGTTATCGGGGCGGCTTCTTTTTTGTCGAAAACCGCCACAAAGGGGACAGGCACCTTTGTGGCGGTGGGGAACGAGCTCGATGTTGTTGTGATCGTTGAGCGGTATGTTAATGAGCGTCCCTACAGGATTTCATCCGGGCTGGCGGGTTTGGTTGTTTTGGGGATGCCGAGTTTGGATGACGCGAAATCGTCAACATCGTCCTTGATTCCATCTTTGGTGTAGACGGTGACCGTATAGGTGCTGTGCCCGAATTCGCTCTTGTCGCGTGTCGCCCAGGCCTGCCAGTAGGCAGCCCCGTTTCGCCCTTTGATTTTTCCGACACGGCGGAGTTCTGTTCGCTTTAATTGCTGGTTGCTATAGATGGTTCGACCGGCCTCCTCGGTGAGCCCGCACTGTCCAAGCATCTTGTCGAGGACTTGGTTCATGTGGCGCTCATCGGTGTTTGGTGCGTAGTCGTAGGCGAGGGTGATGGAGTCGAGTGGCTGGTCGTCGATCAGATAGTTTAGCGCCTGAGGTTCAAGGCAAAAATAGGGGGAGCATCCGTCGACCTTGCCGAGCAACGGTAACTTGGACTGCCAACTTCCGGTGGGAATTGCATATTCGTAGAACACGCCACGGCAGACAAAGGAGAGCGAGGTGGCACGCGAGCCGGCGTCGATCATCCCGCAAAGATCGAAGGGCGAGGCGATACCAAAAGAAAAGGGCGTGATGACGATAAGGAAGAGCATCACGATGGGTATGGCGAGAATGGCGATGACGTTGCGACCGGTGGAATGAGACGGCTTCATATGCGCTCCTCGAGACAAAGATCTGTTGAGGATAGGCAGAAATGGATATGTTCAGAGAACAATTCAAGTTTAATCTCATGGCGCGAGATGGTCGACCGTTAGCGTCGAAAACCACCACAAAGGTGCCTGTCCCCTTTGTGGTGGTGGGGAGTGGACGGCTTCTTTTGGTGATAGTGTTAGCTGGAGGTATCATTAGGGCACATGGCGCGGGTTTGCATTGTGGGGTGTTTTGCCGTGAGCCGTTCTGCCCGTATTGGATTGATTGTCTTGGCGCTTGCGATCGCTGTGGTTGGCGCGGGCGCTGTCGGTATGGCATTTCTACCTGCTGCGGTGACGGAGCCGGTGGTCAAGCCTGTGACTCAATCTGTCGAACTTCTGACCGGCGCTGCCAAGCCCGAGACCATTACCGTTGATTTTGATGAGCAGCCGGCTGCGCTGGGCATTAGTAATTATCCACTTATTCAGCTTGGGGCTATGCGCTATACCACGGATTCTAGTCTGATCGACAGGGCGTCCGAGCTGCTCAAGGGCAAAACCTTTAAGCGCTGGTATGGATATGCGTCCTATCGGGCAAAAGCGAACGACATGGTTGGCGGATGCCACTCTTCCATCGAGCTGGACACTGCAAACGGCGCAAAGTTATGTGATGTCTCGTACGATCCGGGCTACGAGGGCAATGAGGGTCCGGGCATCTACATCATGGACGACGCTGTCGCCTATGTCATGGAGGGCGACCAGACCGAGCTCAACGATTTTATGGGCCAGTGTATCCAAGATGCCTATAAACAGACCTGCTTGCCCGACCCGCAGACTGCACGCGATAGTGGGTCTGCCCGTACATGGCTGTTCGAGGATGAGATGCCCTGGACCGTCGAATCGGGAAGTACGGGTGCGGCAAGTAAATAGAGACTGCAACCACCACAAAGGTACCCGTCCCCTTTGTAGTAGTTCTCGGTTTGTCTCGATCTGTAACATCTTGGCCGCTAAAAGTGGGTCTGGTGTTACAGATTTAGATTTTTGATCCGGGTGTTTTCTGTTCGTCTCGATTTGTAACAGATAGAGCTCTATTTGCTGACTAGATGTTACAGATTTAGATAAACGGGTGCCGCTGGTCATTTCATCTCAATCTGTAACATCTAGCGCCATAAACAGCCGCTAGATGTTACAGATTGAGATAGTAAGGGGACGAGGCCGTAGCGGGTGAGCGCACCTGTTCCCTATCTTTCAATCACTCAGAAAATCTTATATATAGAGACTTAGATTTGTGTATAAGATCGCGCAAAGCTGGCAACAATACTTCTCGAACAACGTGAAGCCGCCCCGTAGGGCGGCCGCCCCAAGAGAGGTGATTCCATGAGAATCGATAAGCTAGCAATGACGTCGCGCGAGGCGCTGCAGACCGCCATGAGCACGGCTGCCGACGCGCAGGCCGGCGCGGTAGAGCCGATTCACCTGCTGTCCGCCCTGCTCGGTGCCGGCGAGCGCAATATCTCCGTGATCATCGAGCGCATCGGTGCCGACCCGGCTCAGCTTGCACGCTCCACGCAGGATGTCATTGACCACGCGCCCAAGGTTTCCGGCGAGGGTCAGCAGATGGGTCTTTCCAACGAGCTCGTCCGCGTTATCGAGAAGGCCGAGAAGAAGGCCACCAAGATGGGCGACAGCTTTGTGGTGACCGAGCATTTGCTGATGGCGCTTGCCGAGGACAAGGGCGAGGCCGGTCGTGTACTGCGCGACGCCGGCGTCACCAAGGAGCGCATCGAGCAGGTCTACGAGGAGCTGCGCGGCGATGACCGCGTGACGTCCGCCGAGGACAAGACACAGTTTGAGGCGCTGGAGCAGTACGGCCGCAATATCTGCGACCTTGCCCGCGCCGGTAAGCTCGACCC
>CABUZE010000066.1 GCA_902495955.1 uncultured Collinsella sp.
CCACCGGTCAGCGGCCAGAGCATGGGGGGCACGCCCGGTCCCGTTCCGAACCCGGAAGCTAAGCCCCATCGCGCCGAGAGTACTGCGGGGTCAGCCCGTGGGAGGCCAGGGCGCCGCTGACCGGTGGACGGCACCGAGCCGTACGCTTGAACTTGCAAGGGGGGGGCCTCGCGGCCTCCCCCTTTTTTTGCGTTTACGGGCATAAATGACTCATTTACGCCAGACGATTTAATTCTTTTTGGCATTGAGCTTTTATTTAAAGAAAATAAAACGAATAACAAGGGCAACTGCTATGGCTGCAATGATCAAAAGCAGGATTGTCAGTCGATGCTGCTTGCGTCGTTTACTTGATGAAACGAAGATTGATTTTCCCTGTTTTGGCGTTTCGAGATAGCGAGCCGAATGCGTCAAGGTTTGCTTTGGTCGAGGACCTCTTTGTTGATGAGCGGCGGATGCTTTCATCGGCTCATCACTAGCTGCGCTGTTTTTAGATAATGGTGCGTCTTTCAGATATACAGGGTCTCCCGAGGCGACGCCCATATGTTTGCGTCCCGTTTGGGCATCCTCGAGCGTTTGATATCGATTTCTCGTCACATACTCGGGCTCAGGATCTTTAATGGGCTCTTGCGAGATGTGGGGGCGATGGAACCGTGGCGGCTGCGTGGAAGTTTCTTCCCCCTGCGTCTGCATAAACATTTTGTTCTGGTTTTGGTCGTCCATGATGCCCTTTAGCTCGTTACCAACAACGTGTACGCGCTCATTGTAAGCCCCCTGTTATTTGTAGCTGCGAACATACTTGTTATTTAAGCTCTGGTTCAAAGAACCTTAACCTTCCTAAAACCTAAGTCATACGCACTTAGATATGCTTATAGTACTGGACTCAAAAAACTTTATAGTCGATGTATATATGAGCACTGGGTGGGCATATATAAGAGCGTCAAAAGAAGTCCCAGTCACCTGGAAGATGACTCGGCAGTCCTATAAAGGAGTGGTAAACATGGCAAGCATGGTTCCTTATCGTTCGGTTTTTGGCGTTCGTCCCTCTGCAAGCTCGCTGTTCGATCTGTTTGATGATATGAGCGACCTAGCGAACAGCTCGATTGCCTCTAAGGCGTTCCCCGTTGACGTTGAGGATAAGGGCGATGGCTATGAGGTCAAGGCTTATCTGACCGGCGTCGCCAAGGACGATATCGATGTCGAGCTTAACGAGGGCCGTCTGTCCATTAGCGTGAATGTCGAGGAAGACGAGGAGAACGAGGGCAAGAACTTCCTGCAGAAGGAGTTCAGCTCGTACAGCGCGACGCGTGGCGTGTATCTTAAGGACGCTTCGAGCGAGGGCCTCTCGGCTAAGTACGCTGACGGCATCCTGACCGTTACGGTTCCCAAGATCGTCGAGAAGAAGAACGTTACGAAGATCTCCATCGAATAACTTCGTTGGTGTTCTGCGCTATTAAAAGATAGCAAAAGGGGCTGGGAAGCGATTCTCGGCCCCTTTTGCTGTCTAGGACAGTCTATTGAATGGTCGCCGGCTGATACTGACTCGCAGGGCGTATCGAGAGTTTTCGCGATCCTTGGAGAAGGGTGGCGGAGCTGCCGAGCTCGTCATCCAGGGTTGCGGCTAGAGCTTTGGCGTAGCTTTTGACGGTAAGGCTCGGACGATTGTTGTCTTGGCTGATATGCATGGCAATGAGCTGTTCGGTGCGATCGGTAACAAGTTCGCGCGCGGCTTCGGCGGCTTGGCCATTGGAGAGGTGTCCCCTTGCAGACAGGATGCGCTCTTGAAGAAAGCGGGGATATTCTCCCTCGCGCAGCATGGTCACATCGTGGTTGCTTTCGAGCGCGAGGACTCGACAATCTTTGAGGGTGTTCATGGCTTGGCTCGATAGCTCTCCGGTGTCGGTGGCAAAGCCGATGGAATCATCGAGGGCGTCGAATCGATAACCGACTGGATTAATGACATCGTGTGATGTTGAGTAGGTTTGCACGTGGATGCCGGCAATGGATAGGGCGTCGCCGGGATCGAATTCCTCGACAGGCAGATGCGAAAGATTTTCTTTGTTCGAAAGAGTGCCCCTGCTGGCAAAGAGGGGGCCGTGCCAGTGCTTGCACCAGACATCGAGGCCCTTGATGTGATCGCTATGCTCATGAGTAATGAGAAGAGCCGAGACGTTGTCTGCCGAGAGCCTCAGTTCTGCCATGCGCTTTAATGTCTCGCGGCGAGACAGTCCGTCATCGACCATAATGAGCCCCTGCGGGCCCTCGATGAGTGCGCAGTTGCCTTTAGAGCCACTGCCGAGGATATGAAGGTGCAGACGAGACATAAGATTCCAAAGGATACAATGGGTGCGGACGAATAGAGGAGGAAGCAAATGCCTACGGTATCTCAGCATTATGGACACCATGCCGTGCCTGGGGCAGTCGATGAGACCCGGACGAGGCAGCAGGCAGCTCCTGTCGTGCTCATGGTATCAGGCGGCGCGGACTCGACGGCACTGCTTCTTATGGCGTGCACATCAAAGCTGGATATCCAAGACGGACGCGGTGTTGCCCCCATTGCTCGCGAGCGCCTGCATGTGCTGCATGTAAACCATCATCTGCGCGGCAAGGCGTCCGATGGCGACGAGGCCTTTGTGCGTGAGCTCTGCGCGAAATATGGTTTACCGCTGTGCGTGGAGCACGCTTATTTTGATGGGGAGTCGGGCAATATTGAGGCCGCGGCCCGCGAGGTGCGCTATGCCGCGGCGCGGAGGTATGTTCGCGAACTCTGCGCCCAGACGGGGGCGCCGCGAACGGCGGCTCGTATCTGCACCGCGCACACGTCTTCGGATCGCGCGGAAACGTTTTTGATGAACGCGATTAAGGGTTCAGGGCCTGCTGGCCTATCGAGCATTCCTCGCCGGAGGAATATCGTGGTGCGTCCCTTGCTCGACCTAACTCATGGCGAGCTTGTGGGCTATCTACAGGTACATGGTCAGCCGTGGCGTGAAGACGAGAGCAATGAGGATATCTCGTATCTGCGAAACTACGTGCGCCATCGGGTAATGCCAGTGGTGGCACAGCGTAATGCGAGCGTGTGCAAGACGATTGGCGCCGCCTGTGAGATCTTGGGTGACGAAGACGCGTTTCTATCCCAGCTGTCGGCGCAGGCGTTTCGAAGCTGCCTGCGCAAGGAGGCGGCGGGCGCGCTAGTGCTCGATGCCAGACGCCTTGCTGCGGCCGAGGTGGTAATCGCGCGGCGCATCGTGCGACTGGCGATTAAGCGCATCGATCCGGACGCTCGTCCAGAGATGCGACATGTGGAGCGAGTCCTTTCCTGCGTTGCCGAGGGCGCCGGCTCGGTCACGCTTCCGGCGGGGATTGACGCACGCATTGAGTTTGGCATGCTGGCGTTTAAGGCGCCGGCGGCTCGCGAGGGCCTGGTCGCGGACTGGGTTACCGTACCCGGTCGTTTGCCGTTGGGCGGGGGACGTATGCTGGTCACAGAACCGATGGCCGTTGAGCCGGGATGCGATATCGTGCGTCGCGCCCGTGAGCTTGCGGCTGCCGGGGAAGTGACAGCTTTGGTAGACGCGGCTGCCCTGGGTTTTGCCGACAGCGATAGTGAGCGGATCCTGGCGGGCTCGCGTGGCGAGATCCCTGCCGAGGCGCGATTGGCGCGCCTGTGGGTGGACGGTCCCGCACCGGGAGACGTGATGTGCCCGTTAGGGATGAGTGGCCGAAGCAAGAAAGTATCCGACTTGCTAGGCGAGGCTCGCATTCCCGTTTCCGAGCGCGCCGGCGTGCCCATGGTGAGGACGGCGCCGGGAGGTGCCGTGGTGTGGGTCGCCGGAGTTCGCGCGGACGAGCGTTTTAAGTGCACGGCCGCAACGCGCGTGGCATATCTGCTCCGCGTGGTCGATGCGGAATAGCGTCCCACGCCAGCTATTCTGTGCGACGTTGACGGTATTCCCGCGCTGATGGCGTACGGGCTGGAAAATATACCCCGTGCGCTGCTAGAATGTGAAGTTCGCGTCCATACGGCGGTGTGTGGGCGATAAGCACAAGAAAGGGTTGTCATGGCTTCTCAACATCCGGATATCGAGAAGGTTCTGTTTACGCAGGAGGATATCGACGGCATCGTTTCTCGCCTGGGCGAGGAGATCACTCGCGACTACGCGGGTAAGGATCTGGTGCTGATCGCGGTTCTGCGCGGTGCCGTTGTCTTTATGGGCGACCTGATGCGCAAGATTGAGCTACCGACCAACATCGATTTCATGGCTGTTTCGAGCTATGGCGACGGTGTGAAGTCTTCGGGCATCGTGCGTATCATTAAAGACCTGGATATCGACATCCGCGGTCGCGACGTGCTGATCGTCGAGGACATTCTGGACTCGGGCCTGACCCTCAAGTACCTGATGAAGAACCTCGAGAGCCGCAAGCCCGCTTCGCTGGAGGTCGCTGCCTTCCTGTGGAAGGACGTTGAGGACCGCACCTCGGCCATCACGCCCAAGTATGTTGGAACCCATTGCCCCGATGCCTTTGTGGTGGGCTACGGCCTCGACTATGCCGAGCGCTATCGTAACCTTCCGTATCTGGGCATTTTGAAACCGGAGGTTTATTCGTAAGATGCCCGACGACCATAACGATAACAATTCCCAGACTCCCCGGGAGCCTAAGATCCCGGGGATGCCCGGAGGCAAGAAGCCCACGCGTACGGGCTGGCTGTATTTTCTTTTGGCTTGCGCGCTTCTGGGCTATGCCTTCTTTAATATGGGTTCCGGCTTTGCCAGCTCCAGCAATACCGTTAAGCTCGCGACGAGCGAGATGGTCAGCGCCATCAAGCAGGATTGCGTCGAAGATCTGACCTATACGGTTCAAGACGGAAGCGTGACGGGTCATTACTGGAAGACAAAAAAGGACAAGGGCGATACGAGCGAGCTCAAGAGCTTCTCCTCGACCTATGTCGGCTCCGATTCGCTTGCCGAGCTCATGGCGGAGCACCCCGATACCAAGTACATCGTCAACACCAACGATCCCGATTTTTGGGGCGACTTGGCGATGAGTGTGCTTCCGACGATCGCCCTTATCGCCATCATGTTCTACTTTATGCGCCAGATGATGGGCGCCAACAACAGGAACATGCAGTTTGGCAAGACCAACGCCAAGACCAACGAGGCCACACGCCCCAAGGTCAAGTTTGAAGACGTTGCCGGAGTGGACGAGGCAGTCGAGGAGCTCGAGGAGATCCGTGACTTTTTGAGCGATCCGGATCGCTATCGCAAGCTGGGCGCCAAGATCCCGCGTGGCGTGTTGCTGGTTGGCCCTCCGGGCACCGGTAAAACGCTGCTGGCCAAGGCCGTTGCCGGCGAGGCGGGCGTGCCGTTCTTTAGCATCTCGGGCTCTGACTTTGTGGAGATGTTCGTAGGTGTCGGCGCCAGCCGTGTGCGTGACCTCTTTAAGGAGGCCAAGTCTCAGGCCCCGTCGATCATCTTCATCGATGAGATCGACGCCGTGGGACGTCAGCGCGGAGCCGGCTTGGGCGGCGGTCAC
>CABUZE010000067.1 GCA_902495955.1 uncultured Collinsella sp.
AGGTGCCGATCCGGAAAGGCCATCCCACTCTGGAGCTATAATCCGGGACACGCTTTCCGCCGACATTCCGCCGGCAGCCAACACGACAAAAGAAGGGCCCCATTCCAGCAATTCGAGGACAGGCTCTTGTTCTCGAGCAGAGCTACCCCGCACTCACATCTCGGCAAACGAAATCAGCTTGGTATCTCCCCTGCTCGCCGCAGCTTCCTGACATCCTTGCGTAAAGCCACGCTTCGAGAAGAACACGTAGCTTTTATGCTGCCGCCTAAAGAGCTCGCTTCGGTACACGAGCTTTTGCAGCACGTCTTCGTCCACCGGTTCATTGCGCCATTTGCATTCCGCAAACAGCGCAGTGCCCTCGCCATCGTCAACAATCAAGTCGATTTCTTCCTGCGTATGCGTGCGATTATCCGTCCCCCACCAGCGCCCAACGCTTGCCGGAACCACATCAAGCTGGCCCGCCCGCGCGAGTTCGTACACGTATTGTCTGCATATAAGCTCAAAGACCGTACCCATGTAATCCGATACGTGTGGCTCAATGCGCTTATACGCCATCTCGGCCATATCGTTTTGAATCAGCCCGATGTTCTGCGGAACAAACTTGTACCAGAACCTAAACATCTGGTCGCTCAGCAGATACACGGCTCGCTTATTGCTCGTCTCGTTTAGGGGCAGCTCGCGCTCGACAATCCCAAGCGACGCCAGCTTATCCACATAGCTCTTTACGTTGCTCGCAGGGATTCCCGTAGAGCTCGCAATCTCCGAGATCTTCGAGCGCCCCTGAGCAATTGCTTGCACGATCGCATCATATTGCTCGGGATTGCGGCACTCTTGCAATAGCAGGTTACTCGGCTCCTCAAAGAGATAGCCCGTAGGAGTAAGAAAAAGACGTTTGATGTTGTCCTTGAGCGGTGCGGCAGGATCGACTTTCTCGATATATGCAGGAATGCCACCCGTCATGCCATAGCAAACTGCAGCGTCTTCGCGACCCATGCTCTGCCACAGGCCGAGGGTCGTCATAAAATCGAGCGGCATGATCTTAAACTGGGCCGTACGCCTACCGTATAGCGGACTCTCGTAGCCCAACACCTGCTCTTCCATAAACGAAAGCGACGACCCGCACAGGATAAGCATAAGCTTGGTCTCTTTGTACAAGTGATCGATCTTGTCTTGCAGCAACGAGCTGATCTCGGGATTCGATTGGGCGAGATAAGGATACTCGTCGATCACGACAATCAAACGTTCCGTGCGAGCCATGGTAGCCAATGCATCGAACGCCTCGTCAAAACTACGAAACGACACGCCAGCAACACCAACGGAGCCCGCAAGTATCGCCTGGCTAAAGCCATGCAGGTTTGCCTCTGCATTGGTACGACGAGCTTGAAAGTAAATAGCCTTCTTGCCTTGGATAAACTCTGTGATAAGACGCGTTTTGCCCACGCGACGGCGGCCGTAAATCACAGGCATCTCAAAGGAGCCCGTGCCATACAGTCGATTGAGCTCGGACATTTCCACTGTTCTTCCGATAAACATAGGGCCATCCTTCCTTTGCGTTATAGCTAGCTATATTATACCTTCCTATAATATAGCTAGCTATAACGTAATTCGACAAGCGGCGCACGAAAAGGGGCGGTGCACCACCGTACGTGGACCGTTTCGGAAAATGTACCCCGTTCTGGAGCCAAAAACTGGGCCGTAGTTTCCGCCAAGCATCCCATCCGGAAAGCGCGTCCCGTTCCGAGTGGCAATTCCGGGTCACAGTTTCCGCAGATACAAGGCGACAGTCCGCCGCCCTTATCACATGCCTTCAAATATGCGATCCAGAAACACAAAACAGCAGATAGAATGCTCTTTTTCAAAAAGTACACGTCCCGAGACTTACCAAGACTTCATATCCAGTTACCGTTCACGGTCGCCGATTACCGCCCACCGATTCAAACAAGAAATATGTCGCCAAAAGCAGGTCATCTACCTGCATGGTTAGATTTTGGTCAGCTTTTGGTCAGCTGAGCGGCAAGTTCCAGCTGATACGTTTTTGCTACCCAAAAGGAGGCGGTAGCTCATGCCCCATTGCAATGACCAGCTCATCGACCAACTGCTCACTCAAGCCGAACAAGAGGGGCGCTGCCTGATTCCCCCGAGCACGGCGATCCGAAAAGCGCTCCTTCGGCGCGCCGGCGGCACGGTTGTCTCGCCCATGCCGGGGTTGTTTGCGCGAAAAACGTGCTGGGATGAACTCAACCGAGCGCAACGCCATTGCGAGATTATCCGCGCCCTTGCGATCATCCACCCCGATTGGACGTTCTGCTCGTTTTCGGCTGCCTGCCTGCTGGGGCTCGAGGTCTCGTGGCGACACCTGAATGTCGTGCATGTCTGCAGCTCGACAAAGCCGTCGGCTCGTCCGGGCGCACATATTCAGCGACACCAGATTGAGCCGGCCGGAGCAATACGCAGAGCCGGCATATCGGTAACGCCGCCCATCCAAACGGTCACAGATTGCCTGCTGCAAACTGGTTTTGCCGACGGCATGCCCATTGCCGATTCGGCGATCTCAAAGCTCGGCCTTGCGCGGGAACAGCTGATGGTGTCCGTCGAGCAACGAGCGACCGCCCGCAATGGTCGCGCGATTCGCACCGCCCTCACAACGCTTCGATATGCCGACGTCCGCGCCGAGAGCGGTGGGGAATCGGTCGCCCGAGCCGTCATGATCGAAACGGGCTTTGCGCCCGATCAGCTCCAGTACGAGCTGACGGACCCCTTCGATTCGGCCAAGCCCATACGAACGGACTTTGCCTGGGAGCGCCAGGCGCGGGAACTCACGCTGGGCGAGCTCGACGGGCTCATCAAATATACCGACCAGACCATGCTGGCCGGACGCACCACCGCCGAGGCGCTCGTTGCCGAACGACAGCGTGAGGCGCACTTATCGCTCTACGGTCACCCTCTGCTGCGCTTTACCATGAACGAAGTCCGTTCGGCAGGCATGCTCGCGAAAAAGCTGCAGACGGCAGGCATCCGGCAGACCGCGCTGCCGACATGGCTCAACGATATTGAACTGTAGGGGCTGCTGAGCCACGCATTGCCGGATCGCATCCCCCCTATCTGGGCCGCATTTTCCCAACGGCCACGCCAACGAAAAGCGCGTCCCAGCCTGGACGCTCAAAACGGGATGCACTTTCCGCTAAGGTTCTATCCGGAAACCGTGTCCCACTCTGAGCGTCAATTCTGGGATGAACTTTCCGCCTGAGGGTTCAGCCGGAAACGGCATCCCACTCTGAAGCGAAATACTGGGACGCAGCTTCCGGTTGAGAGCCGATCCGGAAAGCACGACCCGTTCCGAGACCGAATTCCGGGACGCAGTTTCCGCTTGAAGCTTCAACCGGAAAATACATCCCAGGCTGGAGCCATATTCCGGGACACACTTTCCATTTGAGGCCTCTACCGGAAAACGAATCCCACTCTGAGCGTCGAATCTGGGATGCAGTTTCCGCATGCGGCCCCGTTGGGATAGTTCATCCCGTTCCGAAGCTGGATTCCGGGACACAGTTTCCGCATGCGGAGGCGCTCCAAACAAAAGCCCCGACTCGCGATGGAGCCGGGGCCAAAGGCGCAGCGTATGTAGTTGATGTTGAGCGCAAACAGCCCATCAGCAATGGCCGTCCACGCTCTACCCTACCCGCGGCGACGGGCGCGGCTGTAGGGCGTATCCACCATGGGCAGATCGGGACGCAGCTTGCCGTCAAATGCGCGATAGGCGTTCTGTACGGCGGGCGCCGTGGGAATCGTTGCGATCTCTCCAATGCCCTTGCCGCCGTATGCCACGGGCAACAGCTCGTCCTTCTCCACGTAAATGGCGTGGATATCCGGAATCTCGGGCGCACGGAACAGCCCAAGCGTGCCGTACCTTGCCTGGGGCACGCAGTCCTTGAGCGGCCAATCCTCGGTAAGCGCATAGCCCATACCCATGAGCACGCCACCTTCGATCTGACCCTGGATGGAGATGGGGTTGACCACCTTGCCGGAATCGTGCGCAGCATAGATCTCACTCACGCGACCGTCATCGTCCAAAATGACCACATGCGTGGCAAAGCCGTAGCAGATGTGGCTCTTGGGGTTGGGAACATCCGCACCCAGCTTGTCGGTCGGCTCCAGGTACACGTAGCCAAACTCGCATCCCTCGAGCGCCTTGATGGCGGCCGCGGGATCCTGAGGATGCATACCCTGGCCGGCGACGAGCTCCTGCGTGTGCAGCTGATAGGCGCGACCGTCGTCGTACTCGATTTTGACGCCGTCACCATGCGCATTCACGGGAGCGGCGGGCGCAGACTTGCCGGCCTCGATGTCAAGCATGGCATCGCGCAGCAGGAAGGCAGCACCGCGCACGGCCTCGCCGGTCACGACCGTCTGACGCGAGCCAGACGTGGTGCCGGAGTCGGGAGCGTTCTCGGTAGAGCACTCGCCGTTGGCGATGCAGCGAAGCGGCAGGCCGCATGCCTCGGCAACGTCCTGCAAAAAGACGGTGTTGCAGCCCTGGCCGATGTCGGACGTGGCGGCATAGACCACGGCCACGCCGTTCTCGACGCGAATCTTGCAGCGGCCGGCATCGGGCAGGCCAACGCCCACGCCAGCGTTCTTCATGGCACAGGCGATACCGGCGTGTCCGGGATGCGCGTAGTAGGCATCCTTGACCTCGAGCAGCGTCTCCTTCAGCGCCGTGGAGCAGTCGGCAATCTGGCCGTTGGGCAAAACCTCGCCCGGCTCGATGGCGTTACGGTAGCGGATCTCCCACGGATCCAGGCCGACCTTCTCTGCCAGCAAGTCGATCAGGCTCTCGAGCGCAAACTCGGACTGGCAAACGCCAAAGCCGCGGTACGCGCCGGCGGGCGGGTTGTTGGTGTAGTAGCCATAACCGCGAATGTCGGTGTTCTGGTACTTGTAGGGGCCGACGGCATGCGTGCAAGCGCGCTCGAGCACCGGGCCGCACAGCGATGCGTAGGCGCCGGTATCAAAATTGATCTCGCAATCCAGACCGGTAAAGTTGCCCTCGGCGGCGCAGCCCAGCGTAAAGGTGCCGTCCATGGCATGGCGCTTGGGATGGAACGCGAGCGACTCGGCACGCGTGAGCTTGCACTTCACAGGACGCTGGAACTTATATGCGGCGAGCGCGGCCAGATGCTGAATGGACACGTCCTCCTTACCGCCAAAGCCGCCGCCCACGAGCATGGTCTCGACGACCACGCGCTCGGGTTCGCTATCCCAGCCAAACATGTGGGCGCACTCTTTGCGCGTATCGTAGGCGCCCTGGTCGGTCGACTGCACCTTGACGCCGTTCTTGTACGGGAAGGCCACGGCGCACTCGGGCTCCAAGAAGGCATGCTCGGTAAAGGGCGTGGTAAAGCGCTGTGCCACGGTAAACGCGCTCTCTGCCAGCGCCTTG
>CABUZE010000068.1 GCA_902495955.1 uncultured Collinsella sp.
CGCACGGTTAATGCACGAGGCGGTAGAAATTCATCGATGCCGCACCCTCGGCGTGCAGCTCCATCGCCGGAACCGCCGGCGAATAGGTACGGCTCGTAAGTGCCGCCTCGCCGCCATTTGCAAAAATCTCGACCATCGTAGTGTCCGAAAGCACGCGCAGGTCGCGAAGCTCGCTGAGCTCGATCGACCTCTGGTCGCGCCCATAGCCTTCGTCACCCATGTCGAGGGTAAGCATCCCGTCTGCATAGCGCACAAAGACACCCTTGCGGATTTCGAGCTCGATCACCTGGGCGCCCTCACAGGAAACCACAAGATCAAACAGGCGGCCCGGCTCCTCAACGGTTTCACCGCCTGTCGCGCAAACGCAGTCGCCGCGCATCCTCTCAATCTCGTGCACCGGCTGCTGACAGAGCTTACCATCGCGCATGCTCAGTTTTCTCGGCACCGTCAACGCGCACTGCCACCCGCGTGCCACCGTCGGGCTTTTTGCCGTCGCATCGGGGCAACCCGACCACCCGATCATCAAACGTCGACCCGCAGCATCCTCAAAGGACTGCGGGGCATAGAAATCAAAACCGGCATCAACCATCGGAGGCATGCCCTGGCCGACGATCTTAAAGCTCGGCGCCCCCCAATCGGCCTCGATGGAGAACCACACGCACTGATGCGGATTGCGGTAACGCCAGCCATCGGCGGGCACGCCCTGCGGACAGCAAACGAGAATAAGCTCGCCATCGAGCTCAAACAGATCAGGACACTCCCACATAAAGCCAAACTTCTCGCCCAGCTCAATGCGCGTCGCATAGCCCCAGTCCTCTAGATCACGCGAGGTATAGACAAGCACGCAGCCGCGGTCGTCTTTCGTACGAGCGCCGAGAACCATGTAGTAGATACTGTCGTGTTCAAGGATCTTGGGGTCGCGCACGTGCGTACCGATATCGTCGGGGTAATCGACCGGCCCAATAGCTATGCGCTTCTCGCCCAATTCGTCGGGATTCTCGGCAACCATATGAATCTGGTTTTGCTCACGGCCCGTCAACACGTAGTCGTAATCATCGCGGTCAAAATGCTTAACGTTGCCGGTATAGAAGTAGTGAATCTTGCCATCACGTACAAAGGCAGAACCAGAATACGCTCCACTCGAATCCAAATCGGAATCGGGGAACAGCACAGGGCCGCGATTCTCGTACGTCACAAAATCCTTTGTCGTCAGATGGTTCCAAAGCACTGGACCGCCATGTGCAGCGTCGAACGGATCGTATTGATGATAGATGTGATATGTATCACCAATCTGCACCAAACCGTTGGGGTCGTTGAGCCAGCCAAGCTCAGGCTCCACATGGAACAAAAGCCTATCGGGGTCGGACGCGATGCGACCCGCCGTCTCATCCTGTCCGGCACGCCACTGCTCATAGTCCGCGCGTGTCACCTTGTTTTTTTGATTAAACATCGCCATGACCTTCTCGTCTATAGGAAAGGACGCTCGACTCACACGAGCCGAACGCCCTTCCTCAAATGGACTTATCCTCAGATTACGCTGAACGGCTCAATTAGAAGCTGACATCGAAGCCAGCGCCAGCGCCCTCTTCATCGGTGGTCGGAACGCCCTTTGCCTTGTTGTAGGCAAAGATCAAGACGATCGGCACGATAAAGGCGATGAGATTGCCAGCCACATACCACACGAGGGTCTCGGGCGTGACGATGAGCAGGCCAAGCACGCCGGTCAGACCCTGACCGATGGCGCGCACCTCAAAGAGCTTCACGAAGGCACCGCCGCAGCCTGCACCGATGCAAGCGCAGAGGAACGGAATGATCGAGTAGCGCATGTTTGCAGCAAAGATTGCGGGCTCGGAGATTCCGACCAGCGTCGGGATAAAGGACGACATGCAGATGTTGCGCTCTTTGGAATGCTTCTTATGAATGAGGTACATGCCGATGGCGCCGCCGCCCTGGGCGATGATGGAAACCGACCAGATGGCCTGGATGTAGTTGAAGCCAGTCGTGGCGACGAGGTTTGCCTCGATACCCTGGATGAACTGATGCGTACCGGTAACGACAAGCGGCTGCAGGAACGCGGCGAAGACAAAGGCACCAAAGACGCCCATCCTGTTGTACAGGATATCGATTACGCCGCCGAGGACGTCGCCGATCAGGTTGCCGAGCGGGCCGAACACGGTGAACAGGGCGACGTTAGCAAGAATCAGGGTAACGGTCGGGACAAAGACGAACGAGACGACCTCGGGGATGTACTTCTGGGCAATCTTCTCGACCTTGGCCATAAACCAGGCAGTCAGGATTGCGGGGAACACACCGCCCTGGAAAGCAACCATGGGAATGGAGAGCGGACCAAAGTTCCAGTACTCAGCACCCGTCGGATCCATAACGAACGTGTTGCGGTTCATAAGGCTCGGGTGAACCATGACGATACCGACGAGGATGCCCAGAATCGGGTTACCGCCAAAACGCTTCACCGCGCTGTACATAACCAGGACAGGCAGGTAGTCGAAAGTGGTGGCAATAATGGCAAAGAAGCTTGCGAGGTTCTTGAGGAACTCGCTGTGGTCGGCAAGGCTGCCCTCCATGCCAAAGAGGCCGTTGGCAACGATCAGCGACTTAAGGCCGATGATGATAGCAGCGCCGACAAAAGCGGGAATGATGGGGATAAAGATATCCGAGAATACCTTGAGGACCGAGAAGAACTTGCCCTTCTTGTCCGCCTCGGCGCCCTTGACCTCGGAAGCGCTGATCTCCTTAACGCCCGTCAGAGCCATAAACTCGTCGTAGACCTTGTTGACGGTACCGGTACCGAAGATGATCATGAGCTGGCCGCTGTTGTACAGCACGCCCTTGACGCCATCGATGTTCTCGAGCTCGGCCTTGTTGTACTTGCTCGTATCCTTGAGCACCAGACGCAGACGCGTAACGCAATGCGTGGCGCCCTCGATGTTCTCCAGACCGCCGACGTTATCGACGACTTGCTGAGACACTGCTTTGTAGTCCATGTTCCTCTCCATTCCTTTACGAAATCATAAGACGTTTTGATGCCATTACAGAGACGCGATCGTTGCATTTGCGCACTTGAGCGTACCGTCGGTGACCGTCAGTGCCACACCCTGGCCCTGCTTATTGCAGAAGCGAGCGTTGAGCGCAACATCATCGACAAAGATGGTCGCGATATCGTCGTCAACGACCAGGCGCACATGATGAGTGCCCTCGCCCTTAAAGAACAACGGACGCTCGAGGCCCATGTTGTTGACCTGGAACCACGGATACTGGGGGGCCGCCGTAAACTCGAGCTTGCCCTCACGCAGGTTGGCGCGGAACTCATAGGCAAGACCGGTCTCGGCGTCCTCGGCGAACTTGACCGAGAAGCCGGCAGCGTTACCGCCGAGCTCAATGTCGGCATCGAGCAAGTAGGTGGAGCCGGCATCCGCGGCGAGCACCTGCTCGACCTTGCCCGACTCGCAGGAAAGCTCAAAGGTCTCGACTGCCTTAGCCTCGCCAAAGGCGCCAAGCATGCTGTCGGGGAGCTTGGTGCCGAGCGTTCCGTCGGCACGCTGAACGATCTCGAGGGGCATAAAGGTGCCACCCCATAGGTAAGAGCTGGGGTCGCCGCCCTCGTCACGCGTAGGAACCCAACCAAAGAGAACGCGACGCTCGCCATCGAATGCGGTGCGAGCGGCATAGTACGCGCGGCCATCGAATGAATCGTCAGCAGGAGTGATCCAAGGACCGTTGATGGAGCGAGACATGCGGTAACGGGTCTTGTTGCCATCACTGTACTCGGAGAACACCAGATACCACCAGTCGCCCATCTTAAAGAGATCAGGCATCTCGAACATGGTGTAAAGGCCCGGATTCCACCAGTCGCCCTGGAACTCCCAGGTATCCAGGTCCTTGGAGGTGAACTTGACCAGACGCCCGGTCATCAGACGCTTGTCCTCGCCCACGCGCGTGCCGAGGATGAGCATGTACTCTTCGTTCTCCTCATCCCAAAGCACAAAGGGATCGCGCCAGTTGCGGTCATCGTAACCTTCCTGGGGCGGAAGCAGCGTCTCGGCGATGTTCTTCTCCCACTTGACGGCGTCGTCACTCGTTGCGTGAAGAAGAACCTGCTTCATCAAGCGTGCGCGGACCTTATCGCGATTGCAACCAGTGTAGAGCGCATGGTACTTGTCGCCCACCTTAAACACCGTGCCGGCATAAACATACTGGTCGACTTCCTCGTCGCCGCCACGCTCAAGGCTCTCGCCAAAGTCCTTGTAGTTGACGAAATCCTTGGTCGTCGCGAGTGCCCAGCCAAACGGCTCTCCGAAAGGACCGGGGTTTCGCGTGTCACGCTGGTGATAGAGATAGAACGTGCCGTCCTCGCCGTACGGCATGATGTCGCCTACCCAAATTCCCTCAGGCTGGTAATACACCTTGTGCATCCGAGACTTCCTTCCCACGTGATACTAACTCGGTACAACTGCAAGATATGTCAATCGTTTTCATATGTCAAACGTTTTCACACTAATACGTCTTTTCGCAGTTCCAGTCGTCGGCAAACGGTTGACATATGGCGGCGAACGGTCATCAGAGGCGTTTGAGGAATTCTTTTGGCACGGGATGAACTACGCGGTTTTGCCCTCAATGAGTTCAACGGGGAGCTTGGTATTCGATTCGGGCTTTTCACCGTTAACAAGAGCGATGATGGATTGCGCCGCGAGCTCTCCGATGCGATCGATATCTTGACGAACGGTTGTTAAGTCAGGCATAAACGTCATAGTGCGGCGGGCGCCATCCGCGCCCACGACCTTAATATCGTCCGGAGCGCTCAAGCCGCGCCGCTTCATCACGTTGAGGCAGATGGCCGCCATCGTGTCGTCTCCCGCAAAGATGCCGTCAATATCGGGGTTCTCATCGAGGATCTTCGCAACGACCGCGCTCTTTTCGTCGTCGGACTTAACGAACTCGACCTCACGGACAAGCGCGGGCAAACCGGCCTGCTCCACAACATCGTGGTAGGCATCGGTACGCTTATTGGCAGGCATACGCATGCGGCTATTGTTGCGCAGGCACAAGATGCGCGAACACCCGTCATCGATCAGGCGACGCGTGGCAAGTTCGCCGATGCCATAGCTGTCGCTCGCAATCTGAACAGAGGTCTCGCCAAGGTCGCAGTCGATACCAACCAGACTCTAGCCCATCTCGGCATACGCCTCGGCACCGATATTAAGCGAGTTGACGATGACGCCATCAACCATATTGCGCCGAAGCATATCGATATAAGAACGCTCAAGATCAGGTCGATTAGCGCTATTGCACAGCAACATCTTAAAACCGTTTTCGGCCAGGGTACGCTCAACGGCTTGGACCGCTTGGGCATGAAACGGGCTGCTGACATAGGGGACGATC
>CABUZE010000069.1 GCA_902495955.1 uncultured Collinsella sp.
AGATCGACCATGTTCGCGAGGAGTACATCGCTGCCATCGAGGGCATGGCGGACGGTACGGGCGAGTGGTGTGCCGGCATCGCCGACAGCGACCAGGCCTTCGACAAGGAAGCGGCACTCGCCGCCGTCGAGCGTGCCTACTCCACGCTCAAGCTGGAGCTCGATCTTGCCAAGGCCGTGGCTGACGCCGACCTGGTCATCGAATCTATGGCCGAGGACACCCAGGCAAAGATCGACTTCTACAAGAAGCTCGCCCCGGTTCTGCCGCAAAAGACCGTCATCGTCACCAACTCTTCCACGCTGCTGCCGAGCACCTTTGCCAAGTACACCGGCCGCCCCGAGAAGTACCTATCGCTACACTTTGCCAACTCCATCTGGAAGAACAACATGACCGAGGTCATGGCCCAGGACCAGACCGACAAGCGCTATTTCGACGAGCTCGTCGACTTCGCCAACGACATTCGCATGCTGGCACTTCCCGTCAACAAGGAAAAGAACGGTTACCTGCTCAACTCCATGTTGGTACCGTGGCTGCTCTCGGGCCTTGACCTGTATGTCACGGGCGTCAGCGACCCCAAGAGCATCGACCTCGCATGGACGCGCGGCACTGGCGCGCCCAAAGGTCCGTTCCGCGTGTTCGACACGGTGGGAATCCAGACGGCCTACAACATCGTTATGCAGTATCAGAAGGTCCCGGGCCTGGTGAGCCCGCTGCTCAAGAAGATGATGATGCCCTACAACTTTAAGGCCATGGCCTCCGTCCTCAAGAAAATGCTCGACGAAGGTAAGCTGGGCGAAAGCTCGGGCGAGGGCTTCTTCAAGTACTAAAAAATGACATCTCGGGGACGGAGGAAAACGGATCGTTTTCGGCCGCCAACAGTGAGAAGATGGACTCAGAAATAGAAAGGAGTGGCAATGGGCCGGCTCGGGCTTTGAGGACAAGCTGCTGCAAGCCCAGGGCGATTTTTCGCTCAACGCAGGCCAGCACAGCGTGACCTATCTGCCAAACGACAAGACGGCAACGACCGGTCGCTACCAAGTGCTGCTGTACGACAACAACTTTGGCGCGGCCGAGAGCTATCCCAAGTTCGACTGGGGCCAGCTGGGCGCCGCGGTGGTGACCGACTACAACGAGGGCACGCATTCGTTTGGGCGCATCTTTACAGTGGACGAGACGGCGCGCACCTACGAGCTTGTGGACCAGATCGCAGTACCGTTTTCAGGTTACGTCAGCAGTGCGCAGCGCGTCGGCAATTCGAACAGCATGCTCGTGGCATCGGGCATGGCCAAGACCTTTATCGAGTACGACCGCTACGGACTGCCCATCGCCACCTACGAGATGGAAGCCGAAAAGTACATCTACCGCGTGTACAAGTGCGACCTGTAGGGCCGCGCTTAGGGTTGACCAATGGAGTATGAAAACACGCCGTTCACCGATGCCCCCTCCGCGAGTGACAGCCATATGGTTTGATGTCAGAAGCATATAGTTGTCACCAGCCTGCTGGCGACGTTCCCCCTGATATCGGAGGTTCCAGGTATGTTTCGCGCTCCGTTAAACAACTATCGGTTGGTCTAACATGGGTCGCCGTGCTACTTCGATAACCCTTGCAGTGGTCTGCCTGGCTGTGCTCCTGGGCGCTACAGGGCTGTTTGCTATAAGCCGGGAAACGTCCTATATGCAGGAATGCGCTTCCGAAGGGTTTGCCATTGACGGTTACTATCGGGACGACAAGACGAGTCTGGAAACCCTGGCCTTTCTTGAAGAGGATAACCATCGGTGGCAACTGGTCGACAAAGACGGCAGCTGCGTTGACGGGCAGTTTAAGCGTACGGATGACCCCAACATCCTGATATTAAAGAAGGAAAACGGCGAAGAATTCGGCACGGTTCACGTTGCGTATATATCGCGCCGACGCAATCAGGGGCAGATTTACCTAATTAGAAATACTGAGGTGACCCGATTTTATCTTGTGAGCACCGATCCGGCGTTTACGGTGGAGTCTGGCGATGTCGATGCGGACGTCTGATTCACGGCAATAAAACAGCGAGCGGGGCGCGGGTATGAACTGCACCCCGCTATTTGCTCGTGTCCGTATTGCGTCTGCGCCTCGTCATAACTTGCGTCTGTGTGAGCATTCATCCCGCGCCGGCATCACTTCACATCGAACTCCACGCGATCGAGCTCGGGCACATTGAGGTCGATGAGCTTGCGGGCGATGTGACGGTCGTGTGCCCCAAGCGTCTCGCCTGTCGTCACATGGGCGACAATCTCGCGCTCGACGATGCCTTCCTCATCGCCTTCGGTGGCCGAGGTCTCGACGGCGACGGTGTAATCCTTAAAGCCTGGCAGCACCGCCGCAAGCTCGCGCGTGGTTTCGGTGACGCCGTAGCCGTCCTGCACGCCGGCCTGCGCCGAGCCGATAGACCCCGCCGTCATGACGATGCAGGGGATGGCAAAGACTACCGTGCCCACAATGATGCGGCGGCGCACCTTGCGCGATAGCTCGTCGACCTCGGCGTTTTCTTCAGCAGTCACAATACCGTCGCCGTTGAGGTCGCGCTTGAGCGGCACGCGCAAAAGAAGCAGCACGGCTTCGGCGGCCAGTGCGATAAAGACCACGTTGATGCCAAACTCATAAAGCGCCGAGAGAAACAGCGACCCGCTTGCGATGGCGATGCCATAGCCCGCCGCGCACAGGGGCGGCATGAGTGCGGTCGCCACAGCCACCCCGGCGATGAGCGTGGCGGGTTCCTGGTCGCGCGAGTTGCCCAGGCCACCCGCAAAGCCGCCCGCGAGCGCGACGGCAAGGTCCCACACAGTCGGTGTCGAATTGTCGATGATGGCGGCCGTGGTGGTGCCAAGGGGCGAGAGCTTAAAGTACAACGTGGACGTGACCAGGCAAAAGGCCATCTGCAGAGCCAAGCTCGCGACGGCCTCAAGGGTAATCTCGCGGTCGAGCGTGGCGATGCCGTATGCCATGGCAAGGACCGAGCCCATGAGCGGGCAGATGAGCATGGCGCCTACAATGGCGATATCTGAGTCGATATCGAGGCCGATGCTCGCGATCAACATGGCAATGATCAGGATGCATAAGTGTGAGCCAGTCAGGCGCGCCCCGTTTACAAAGCGCTTGCGAATCACGTGATAGGGCGCGCGTCCCTCGCGAATGTTGAATGCCTGCTTTAGAAAGCGGCTTGCGTTCTCCATGGCCCCGCTGTGGGCGGGGCGGATGCCATGGCGCCGATGATGACGCTCGCGCAGTCGCTTGAGCTGTTGTTTATCGAGTTCCATGTCCACCTCGTTCTGGCACGTGCCGCGTATCCCGCCCGTCGTCTTTACTCTACACCGCGTTGAGCGAGGTGTCAGACAGGGTTTGTTGACCTGGAAGTCAGGCCAATATCGGCATGACTAAAAACGCCGTGAGGATCATAAGAGTCGAATAGATAAAAAAGCGCGGGGCCGGTTTGATTCCGACCCCGCGCTCTGCGCTGGTGCGTTGTTGGTCGGCCTACCCCAGCAGGCTCAGGCCAACAGAGACAAACGCCAGGATAACGCCGACGATAGACTCGCCGCCCAGCAGGCCGCTGGCGACAACCAGGCCCTGCTCCTGGAAGGCGGCGTCCTTGGCGGCCTTCTCCTCGTCCGAAAGACCGGCCTCGGCGTCGCGGTGAGCGGCCCACTTGTCGTAGACGAGCTTAACGCAGGAGCCCAGGAAAGCCGTGAGCGACATATAGAACGGCAGGTACACGCCCAGGCCGATCATCATGGCCGGAATGCCGAGCCAGTACATGACGATGCCGGCGATAAAGCCGCCTGCGAACCACGGCACGCTCGGGATGCCCGAGACCATGGTGGCGACCACGCTTGCCTGCGCGGCAACGAAGCTCTTGTCGGGGCCGAAGGCGTCCGGACCATAGGCGGTGACGAGCGCGACCATGACGGCTGCGGCGACCAGGGCGCCCACGATGCCGCCGATGGCCTGCCCGACCCACTGTGCGCGCGGGTTGGTGCCCAGCACGGCGCCGGCCTTGAAGTCGTTCATGACGTCGCCCGCAAGGCCGCACGCTACGGCCACGATGCCGGCGATAAAAAACAGCTTGACCTGAGCGAGCTGTGCGAAGGCGGCAACGATGAGCATGACGATGAGGCCGAAGATCTCCATGGGGTCGATGCCCGTCTGGCCGCAGCTCTGCGCGCTCATGATGGTGGTGACAAAGGTGAACAGCGTGACGATGACGGCCGGAACGGGGCCAAGGTCGAGCACGATGGCGATGATCACGGCGATGGCGGCAGCGCCCAGGCCGATGATACCGGCGTCGAGCTTAAGGGAGCCCGAGATGAGCGACTGCTCGTCGGTGTCGGTGGAGCTGTCGGCGGCGAGGCCGCGGACGATACCGGCGACCTGCGGCAAGATGTCCTTGAGGACGACGGCGACGCCAAAGCCCATCATGAGGCCCATACCCAGGGACTTAACAATGCCCTGTGCGGTCATAACGTCAAACAGACCGGCAGCGGTGCCGCCGACAATGATGCCAAAATTGCCCAGCAGCGCGCCGGCAAACCAGAACGCGACCGGGGCGAAGCCCACAAGGAAGCCGACGGAGAGCAGCATGGGCGAGTTGTAGATGGCAAAGGTCACGCCAGGGATGTTGAGCGTGCACAGCATACTGGGCACCACGCCCAGAGCATCGCGCAGCACACTGTAGATGCCGGCGATGGCCATGGAGCCAAAGAGCTGCTTGCCGGTCTTGCCGCCGGCCTCGGTCGCGCGCAGGGTCTGAGCTGCGGCGTTGCCGGTGGGGAACTCCAGCGCGGCGTCCACGATAAAGTGACGGTGGATGAGCGCTGTCGCCAGAAGGCCCAAGATGGTGCCGGCGAGTGCCACGATAAACATGTCGAGCCAGCTGATCTGGTCGGCATAGCCCAGCATCCAGGCGCCCGGGATGGTAAACGCCAGACCGCCGGCGACCATGGCGCCTGCGGACATGATGGTGTGGGTGACGTTGGCCTCGTTGAGGCTGGCGTTGCCCATGAGCTTAAGGAAGAACAGCGAGATGACGGCAGCGAAGACGATCGGCCAGGGGAGTGCGCCCATCTTGAGGGCGGTATAGGCCGAGCTTGCCGTGATGATCACGCAGCCAAGGACGCCGATGACGACGCCGCGCAGCGTGAGTTGCCCGCGCATCGAAGCACGGTTCGAGGGATTGCTCATGTAGAACTCCTTTGCGTATATCCGCTTCCCCCGGGAGCGCCGCTACGGATACGGCGCGGGAAGTCGGGTTACCAAGGGCCGCCGCGTGAGCTCGCGCGCGACCGCGCACCAGTATAGCGGCAAGGTAGTCATTTTGGGACGGGGCTATTTTAGCTACCC
>CABUZE010000070.1 GCA_902495955.1 uncultured Collinsella sp.
CCACCACTTTCTTTCGCAATAAACACCCCAGCGAGAGCCGAGTCGCCGCTGGGGTGTTTATTACTTTCTCCGTGGGGGTTTAGCTCAGCTGGGAGAGCGCGGGCTTTGCAAGCCTGAGGTCAGGGGTTCGATCCCCCTAACCTCCACCATGATGGACCTGTAGCTCAGTTGGTTAGAGCGTCCGGCTGATAACCGGGAGGTCACAAGTTCGAATCTTGTCAGGTCCACCATCAAAACGTTAAGAGCCCTGGGGCATTGCCTCGGGGCTTTTTTCTTATCAAACAAAAGTAGTCAAAATAGCCCCGTCCCAAATTAACTACTTTGATTTTGTGTGCTGGGCGAAAGATTGGGTAGTATAGCTATTCAATGCGGCGACCCTGCCGTGTGTTAACCGCTACGTACCGGAGGTGTTCCATGGTTCGTGTCGACATAGAGACCATCGTCATGGCCGCCGGTCCCGTGCCATCGCTTATCGTGCTTCGTGAGCGCTGCGGCAAGTCGGATTCGCCGGCACCCTTGCGTTCGCTTTCCATTCAGACCGGTTCGTTTGAGGCCGCGGCCATTAGCCGCGGCATCGATAGCGGTCGCGTCGAGCGCCCGATAACGCATGACCTGCTGCTTGACACTGTCGATGCCCTGGGCGCCAAGCTTGAGCGCATCGAGATCGTTCGTGCCGAGCCGCCGGTGTTCTATGCGACGGTTGTCGTGTTGGCCGATGGCAGCGAGCATAGGATCGATGCGCGTCCGAGCGACGCCATCGCCCTTGCCGTACGCAGTAATGCCCCCATGTTCGTTGAAGACGACATCATGAATCGCTTGGGTACCGTCTCACCGCACGCCGAGGAAGTTGACGACGAGCAGGAGTTCGAGAAGTTCGACGAGTTCGTCCATACGCTCTCCCCCGATGATTTCTAAATGTCTGGCACGCGAGCGGAGAGGTCGCTGATGGGTAGCCGCGTATCGGCTGAAGCGGCCGCCATCGCGCGTGAAGCCCAGATGCGCTCGGAGGCATCTGAGGCGGCTCGCATCGCCTATGTGACGCAGGCCCGCACGCTTCGCGAGCGCCGCGGCTCCTATATCAAGATGGTTATCATCTCCGCCCTTGTCGCGGTAATCTGTTCTCGTCTTCGTGGTACAGTTGGTGCGCTTGGGTTTTCGATTTCAACAGGCTTGGTAATCTGGGGTGTGGTCGATGCAGTCATGCTGACCAACCAGATCAAGGTACTCGACAAGCGCGCGATGGATATGGTGCGCGCCCGCGACGCTGCCGCCAAGATCGCTGCCGAGGCACAAGAACTGTAACGACGCCGGATTCGATGGGAAGGTCTAGAGATGGCACAGGATATGCAGGACGCCGGTAACGTCTCCGCCGAGCTCGACGCCATGGTGTGTGACCTGATTGGTGCGTTCTTGGACGACCTTGCCGCCGGCGAGAATCCGGGCGTAGTTGTGGCGATCGAGGACGCTGCTTCCAACCGCTATCTGGCGGCACTCGACGAGGACGGCGAAGAGGCGTGCCTCGAGGCCGCCACCAACTTTATCTCCGAGCACAAGATGGGCCTTAAGGACGAGGGGCTGGGCCGCATCGCTCGCTATGCCATCGGCTATACCGGCTGTGTCGAGATTGACGGCGGCTACCATGACGCTCTGCTCGTGAGCTTCTTTGAGACCACGCTCGAGAGCGGTTTTTCGGCATATGTGCTGTATGAGGGCATGGGTGCCGGCGATGGTTTTATGTGGAGCGACCCTGAACCTGCAGGTGAGGAAACCCCTCTCATCTAAAATCGCTAAAATAAACGAGTTTTCGGTAAAAGGCTCAATATTCCCGCTGAGCGTTGTGTTGCTGGGCGGGTCGCATACGCGTGCCGTTTGTATATGGATAGAAGATAGGGGAACTACATGCGCGTAGACAATCTGAGGAACATCGCCATCATCGCCCACGTCGACCACGGCAAGACGACGATGGTCGATAAGCTCCTGCGTGCCACGGACGCCTTCCGTGCCAACCAGCAGGTCGAGGACCGCGTCCTGGACTCTAACGACCAGGAGCGCGAGCGCGGCATTACGATTCTCGCCAAGAACATCTCTATCGAGTATAAGGACGTCAAGATCAACGTCATCGACACCCCGGGCCACGCCGACTTTGGCGGCGAGGTTGAGCGCGTGCTGCGTATGGCCGACGGCGCCCTGCTGCTGGTCGACGCCTTTGAGGGCCCCATGCCCCAGACCCGCTTCGTGCTGCGTCACGCCATCGACACCGGCCTCAAGATCATGATCGTCATCAACAAGATCGATCGTCCGGGCGCCAACCCCGAGAAGGCCTACAACGACTGCCTCGACCTTATGGCCGACCTGGGCGCCACCGACGACCAGCTTGAGTTCGCCATGGAGCACGTGGTCTACGCCAGCGCCATGAACGGCTTTGCCCGCCTCGACCCCAACGACGGCAACATGGACATGTATCCGCTGCTCGATATGATCATCGACGACATGCCCGCGCCCGAGGTTGACGAGAACGCCCCGCTGGCCATGCAGTGCGTGACCATCGACCACTCCAACTTCGTTGGCCGCATCGGCATCGGTCGCGTGTACTCCGGCGCCATTCACCAGGGCGACCAGATTCTGGTCGTCAAGAACGACGGCTCCAGCGCTACCGCTACCGTCAAGCAGCTCTTTACCTTCGACTATCTGGGCCGCACCGAGTGCCAGGAAGTCGGCGCCGGCGATATCGCCGCCGTCGTGGGTATTGACCGCACCGATATCGGCGATGTCTACACCGACCCCGAGAACCCCGTCGAGCTCGAGCCCATCGAGATCGACCCGCCGACCCTGTCCATCGTCTTTGAGGCTTCGACCTCCCCGCTCGTCGGCCGTGACGGCGACATCGTGGGTGCCCGTCAGCTCAAGGAGCGCCTGTTCAACGAGGCCGAGAACAACGTGACCATGAAGATCGAGGAGCTCGAGGACAAGAGCGGCGTCGAGGTCTCTGGCCGCGGCATTCTGCACCTGTCCGTCCTGATGGAGTCCATGCGCCGCGAGGGCTTCGAGTTCCAGGTCGGTCGTCCCCGCGTTCTGTTTAAGAAGGACGAGAACGGCAACAAGCTGGAGCCTGTCGAGCAGGCCGTCGTCGAGTGCCCGGACGAGTACTCGGGCAAGGTCGTTGAGGTCTTCGGCACCTCTGGCGGCATCATGACGAGCATGGACACCTCGGGCATCGTGACGCACCTTGAGTTTAAGATCCCGACCCGCGGCATCATGGGTCTTAAGAATCGCATCATGAACGTCACCCACGGCGAGGGCGTGTTCTACCACACCTTCCTGGAGTACGGCCCCTACGCCGGCGAGATCGGCAACCGCCAGAACGGCGCCATGATCTCCATGACCACCGAGAAGGCCGTTGCCTACGCTCTGGGTACGCTGCAGGAGCGCGGCCAGCTGTTTGTTGAGCCGGGCACCGAGTGCTACGAGGGCATGATCGTGGGCGAGCGCAGCAAGGCCGGCGACATGGTCGTCAACATTGCGCGTACCAAGAACCTGGGCAACCAGCGTTCCTCGACCTCCGATATCTCCGTCCAGCTGGTGCCGCCCCGCACCTTCTCGCTCGAGGAGGCACTGGAGTACATCGCCGACGACGAGCTGGTGGAGATCACTCCCAAGAACATCCGCCTGCGCAAGCGTCTGCTCAACGCCACCGACCGCAAGAAGGCAGCCGTCCGCGCCGGCCAGGTCAACAAATAAGCGCTGGGGCTTATAACCGCCAATAAGAAAGGGCGTCGACCGCAATGGTCGGCGCCCTTTTTGGTGCAATGGGGTCAGGCTGCCTTGCACCACCACAAAGGTGCCTGGCCCTTTTGTGGTGGTTGCTTTTGTGGTGGTTGGCGGCTAGGCGGTGGGGAGTCCTGGCGTGTTGGAGACTTGTTGGGGCTTGAGGTGGGCGTTGCGCCAGATGATCTGGATGACGTAGCCGAGCATAAAGACAAAGGCCACTCCGCTGACGAAGTCGCCGATGAGGGGAAGTCCCGTGAGGGCACCTGCGGCGATACCGCCGACGGCGGCCATGGCGTAGCGGTTCTGGTTGTGTCCGACCATGCGGGCGATTGCGCAGCCCGCAAAAGCGGTGGAGACCAGCGCGACGCCGATCACGGCGCACAAGAGGGTTCCGGCAAGCGACAGGCCAGCGATAGAGATAATCAGCAGCAGGATGGTGGGGACGACAGCAATCGTGCCCAGAAGACCGCTCACCCACAGGGGCGTGGGGCGCTGGCGGAGCATGCCGGCGGCACTGGCGGTCGCACGCGGAAAGACGAGCTCGAGCAGCAGGGCGACAAAGCAGGTCGAGAGCGCCGCGGCCACGATGCCGCCGGCGATATCGTTAAGAGTGGAAGTATCTTCGTTCTCGGTGCGGTCGATCTTGAGCGCGCCGACCTCGGCTCCTGCGGCGCGCTCGGGGTCCTCGGAAACATGAGCGCTCACGGTGCCGGTAATGCGGGCATTCTTGCCCAAGACGAGCTTATCGGCCCAAACCTCGACGTCGCCCTCGACGGTGCCGTCGATGGTTACCGTACTGCCCGCGAGTGCTGCCGACTTGGCGGAGCCGCGCAGGGCAACTGTCTCGCCCATCGCGTAAAAACAGTTGGCGGCGCTACCGGTGTTGAGCACGACATGCTGACCGGCTACCGTCACGCTGCCATCGATTGCGGTTTTGGAGATATCGATGGTGCGCGCCGCCAGGCGAACGGCTCCGCCTACGGTGCAGTCGCGAATCGACAAGCTCTCGCCTGCCGCGATAATATCGCGGCCGATGGAGGCGTCGTCTAGGTTTAGGCTTTGGCCGGCCCAGTACAAGTCGCCCTCGACGCCAGACGGATCGACGTCATTGTCGGTCGCAAGTACGTTTCCTGCGGTGTCCGTGCCGGCGAACGACGCCGTGGGAAGTGCGGTGAGCGCGAGCGCGATGAGCGCGAATGCCATAAGCAGGCAGCGACGCATCTTGTGTGACGGCGCCGTCGCGGTTTGATTGAAAGCCATGGTTGATCCTTTTGTTAGGTGTTCGGCATATACCTAACAGGGTACCCAACGTGCGGGCGCTCTAAAAGAACCTCTCAGTTGCATTTCGAAGGGTCGTGCCGCGCTGTCTACTTTTTGCGATGCAAGAAGCGCGCGATGTCTTCCTCGGTGGGGCTTTTGATGTCAAAGCGCAGCGAGAGCCAGCGCAGGCCCATGGTCACTGCGACGCATACGACCAGCGCGGCGACATTGCTCATGATGCCGCTCATAACGAGACACACATAGCTTGTCGATCCGGCGATGGCGGCGATGGCATAAAAGTTAGTACGTTGGAAAATGCCC
>CABUZE010000071.1 GCA_902495955.1 uncultured Collinsella sp.
AAGGTGACCATCGAGGACATCAAGTACGTGCTTTCGAGCCACTACCAGGGTACGGAGTACGACTGCTACGGCAGCAAGGGTACGCCCGCCACGCGCGGCGCCTATCGCCCCATCGGCATCAACCGCAACAGCCAGCTCGCCGTGCAGCAGCTGCGCCCCTATGCTCAGTCGGCATATCGCGCCGTACAGTGGATGGCGTTTGGCTCCAACTCGTTTAACGCGCTCGTGCCGCTGTACGCCAATGTCGAGACCATGCCTGAGTACTATGCCGACACGCAGGCCCGCGTGACGTCCGAGAATTTCTATTGGGCAAATCGCCTGATTGGCGCCTTGGCCGATGTTCGCTTCCACGAGTGCGGTCGCGCGGTCGAGGATTATCAGGAGAAGGTCGGCGGCATGGGCCACAAGCAGATTCACGACGTTGACGCTGTCGTAGCCGCGCTGCCCAAGGCCGAGGTGCCCGCCGAGCTTGCCCGCGCCAACGAGGCCTTTGCCGAGCGTGTGCGGGTGGAGACCGATGCCCTGTTGGGCAAGGTGCTCTACACCACGAGCTGCGCCATGAAGAACTCCTTCGCGATGAACGACAACGTAAGGTAAAGACAACCTTGCAGCGAGCGAGCGGGGCAAACGCCGTCAAAGGCTTTGCCCCGCTCGATTTCTATCTTGGCGGTAAAACGATTTTGTGTCGTTCGCTCAATCTTGGGTACAAGAAGGCCAATGCAGTTGTTCACGATTGGAGCCAACCATGGTTATGAAATTCGATCAGCTTGTTAACGGTGCCATCAACGTGGGCTTCGGCGCCGCCGCCGTTGCCGTCGAGGGCGGCAAGAAGGTTCTCGACGACCTCAATACCAAAGGCGAGCAGGTGCGCAAGGACGCCGGCACCCCCGATATCGCCCGCAGTGTGTCCGACATGTTCGAGCAGGCCGGTGGCACCATCTCCGACCTCACCGAGCGCCTGGGCATGCAGGGCGAGACCGCGGCACAGCGCGTACTCGACGAGCTCATCCTGGCCCGCGTCCGCGTTATGACCGCCCCCGAGCGCACGGCCTTCCTGGCCCATGTGCGCGACATCGTCGATTCGGTCGAGGACAACGTGACCTCGGTGCCCGTCGAGTCTGTTGAGCCCGACGACGCAGAGGACGCCGAAGAGGCCGAGTAGCAGCGCAGATGGCAGATTCCACCACCGATTACAACAATCTAGATCCCTTGTGTGACGAGACGGCGGTCGTCGACGAGGTCGAGGCCGCCGTCTCGGGCGCTCGCAAGAAGCCGCGCGCTGTCGATATGGTCCCCGAGGAGCCCGACGCGATGGCGCCGGACGAGGAATACCAGCTCACGCCGGCGGGCCGCCGCGAACGTATCGGGCAGATTGTTCGCCTGATCAAAAAGTACCGCGTGTGGGACAACCTCACGCCGGTGCGCCTACGCCGCCTGCTCGAAGAGCTCGGCCCCATGTTCGTCAAGATGGGGCAGATTCTGGCTAACCGCTCCGAGATTTTGCCGCAACGGTTTTGCGACGAGCTGCGTCGCCTGCGCTCCGACGTAGAGCCGGTGCCGTATGAGGTAGTGCTCCGCTGTCTGGAAGAGGAGTACGGCCAGCGCTTGGGGCAGATGTTCGACGCGATCGACCCCAACCCGCTTGGTAGCGCTTCTCTTGCGCAAGTTCACCGTGCCCGCCTGGTGACGGGCGAGGACGTGGCCGTTAAGGTGCAGCGCCCCGGCGCGCAACAGGTCATGGCGCAGGACATCGATATCATTCGCTCGGTGGTGCGCATCGTCTCAAAGTTCGTCAACACCGATCAGTTTGTTGACCTGCACGGCGTGGTCGAAGAGCTGTGGACCTCGTTTCGCGAGGAGACCAACTTTTTGGCCGAGGCCAAAAACCTCAACGATTTCTATGAGTTCCATAAGAGCGTGCATGGCGTGTCGTGTCCCAAATCCTACCTGGACCTTTGCACCGAGCACGTGGTGGTCATGGACTACATCGACGGCATCTCCATCGCCGATCCCAAACGCCTTGAGGCCGAGGGCTATGACCTGGAAAAGATTGGCGCCGCGATCGTCGAGGACTACTCGACGCAGGTGCTCGATGACGGCTTTTTCCATGCCGACCCGCATGCGGGAAACATCATCCTCAAGGACGGCATTGTCTACTTTATTGACCTGGGCATGGTCGGGCGCATGTCGAGCCACGACCGCGGTATCGTTAAGGACATGATTTTCGCCGTGGCCGAGGGTGACGTTCCCAAGCTCAAGGATTCGCTCATGCGCTTTGCCGTGACGCGCGGCGATTCGGCCGAGCTCGACCATTCGGCCTTTTTGTCCGATCTGGACTTTATCGTCGCCGACTTTGCAGGGCTCGATCTTAAGGACTTGGATATCGGCGAGTTTTTGACCTCGCTGCTAAACTTGGCGCGCAAAAACGACGTTGAGCTGCCGAGCGTGGTGACGATGTTCGCGCGCGGCATGGTGACGCTCGAGGGCCTGCTGACCGAGTACATGCCCAACGTTAACATGATCCAGATCATCCAGACGCACATCAAAAACGAGAAAAGCACCTATGCGCGCGTGCGCGATATGGGGCGTGATCTTGCCGCGAGCAGCTATCGAGCGGCAAAAGGCTCGCTCGAGGCGGCCGAGTATCTGGGCTTGGCGTCGCGCATGCTCACGCGCGGCCAGCTTAAGGTAAACACACAGATCATGAGCAGCGATAAGGCGCTGCGACAGCTGGGCGGAATTATCGACCGCATGTCGATGGCAATTGTGATCGCCGGTCTGTTTATCGGTTCGTCGGTGGTGTACTACGCACGCATCGAGCCGGTTGTGTTTGGTATCCCGGTTATTGGCTTTATGGGCTACGTGAGCGCGCTGGTGCTGGCGCTGATGCTGGGCCGCGAGATCTGGCGCAACAGCCACGGCGGCAAGCGTTAATGACCCCTGGGGGGACAGAATAAAACGGATCATTTTGCCTTGCGTCGCGCCGGCGTGGGCTGGTTCGAACAAAACTATGCCGGTTTACGGGGCTGGAGTGCCGAACCTCGAGCATACCGAAATTCGCACTTTTAAAACCGCAGGTAGATGAGTCGTAGGTTTTTAAAAATGACAGGTATGGTTGCGAGGTGCTGATTCAGCGCCGTAATCCGGCATAGTTTTGAAACGGGCTGTTCTTGCAAGGTCCGACGACAGTTCTTCCTATCGCAAACCATAGCTTTTACCTTGGGCTTCGCCTGTGTGCGGGGCCCTTTTGCGTGCTACCATACTGACAGTAATAATCGATGGCCTAGATGGTGGTGTGGAGACGCACGAATGCGCGGTTTTCCTGCGCGTTTGGGAGAATCGGGGTGCAAATCCCCGGCTGTACCAGTAACCGTAATTCCTCTTGGCCCGGGATGTTCGCATCGCAGATCGGACGATGCGCCCGGGTCGGTAAGGTTAAGTCGGATCGCCTCCCATCTTGCACGCGGCCGCGGCGCATGCCGCCGGTACGCGTTGGGCTCTGGAGGGAAGGGGGACCCCGATGGGGGTACTCGAGCGCGATATGCGCGATGACGTGGGGCAGCCGCTGGGCAATGCTCCAAGTTCAGACAATAGGAGACAAATGGATATGTTTGAAGACGAGCGCCAGCGCGCCTCGTGGCGTCGTCATGGAGCGATTGCCCGCGGCGTAGCCAAGCGCGGTCTGGTTGCATTCTTGGCTTTTGCCATGGCTTTTGGCACCACGCCGGCGCAACTTTGGGCCGAGGGCGCCGAGGGCATTGCCGAGGCCGTGACCCAGGCTGCGACGGGCGGCGAGGGCGCGGCGGCAGACGATGGCGCTACTGCCGACACCGGCGCGAACAGTGCGGCGGCGAGCGCTGCTGCCGATGGCGCCAGCGCAGATCAGGGCGCAACTGCGAGTACCGCGAATGGTGCTGACACCGTCGCAGGCAACGCGACTGAGTCCGAGAGCTCTCCCGCGGCGCCTGCTACTTCGGAGCAGGAGAACGCCGTTGCCGCCGCTTCCGCCACGACGCTTTCGAGCGAGGCCAAGGTCTATATCCAGGACGCCAAGGATAAGGACAACTCGTATTCCACGAAGTCTGGTGCTCTCAGCGCGGGCGATACACTCTGGGCAAATATGTTCGATGAGGTCGAGGACGACTGGTACGGCACTTCGACTGAGTCCGTTGCCAATCCCGGCACCTGGACTTACACCTGGCTCGCCGGCACGACCAGGGCTAGCGGCAATGTCGCCGACTACACCGAGGTCGTAGGCCACGAGCAGTCGCTCACTGTCACCGCCGCGATGGAAGGCAAATACTTCATCTGCAAGGTAACGGTTGATGGCAAGGACTACTATGGTCCCGCTGCGTACGGCTCGGGCATCAACGCTAATTACATCCCCGGTCCCGTGCTGGGCGCCGGTCAGATGGAGCTTAACAGCGTCAAGCTGAGTAGCGACACGCCGAGCATAGGCGATACCCTGACGGCGACTCCGTATGTAAGCTATTATCAGCAAGCTCCTGCCGATGCCAAGGTCACCTACACGTGGTCCGCATCCACCTCGCAGTACTCGGGATTTACCAAGATCGAGGGCGAGACGGGCGCTACGCTCGTGGTGGGCGACGACCTTGAGGGCAAGTACATCAGGGTCGAGGCCAACGCTGGCGTCAACACGGTGAACAAGACCACTTCCAGCAAGGTCAAACAGGCCGGTGCGGTCGAACTTTCGGCCGTGTCTATCGTTAACACCAAGGACAACACGAGCGTCTTTGCGGTGGGGGATACCGCTAAGGCCCGCGCCAAGGAGAAGGGCGGCGCGTACGGCGCGTTCGTCGACGCGAGCAAGCTCAACTATCAGTGGCAGAGCTCTAACACCAAGAGTGGCACGTATACCGACATTGCGGGTGCCACGGGGGAGACCCTCGAGCTAACCGACGCTTTGGGCGGCAAGTACCTCAAGTGCAAGGTGTCCTCGAAGATCGGCTCTTCGAGCTTGACCAACTCGACGGGCGCTCTCGTTGCTGCCGCCGGTTCAATTAATGTCACGAGCGTGACTATGAGCCCGACTTCGGGCAAAGTCGAGGTTGGTTCCACGATTACGGCGACCGCCAAGGCGGGTTCCACCGACGTTACCACCGATTCGCATGTCTCGTGGCAGTGGTATAAGGGCACCTCGAACTACGCGAGCTCGTGCAACACGCCTATCGAGGGTGAGACTGGCAACACCCTGCCAGTGCCTGCCGCCCTCAAGGGCTACTACGTCGCGGCCAAGGCCAACGGCGGTTACAGTGAGCAGAGGCCTAACGGCTATTATGC
>CABUZE010000072.1 GCA_902495955.1 uncultured Collinsella sp.
GCTCCGGCGCCCGCGATGGACGCGCCTGCCGTCGATCCGCTCGATCCTACGGGCGCGACCGGTCAGTTTATGCCCGATCCCTCGGACACCGGTTTCTTTACGCTGTCCGAGTCCGAGATGGTCCAGCAGGACCGTCAGGATCGTAAGCAGGCCAAGGTCCGTCGTCGCCATCGCCACACGGGTCTCAAAGTCTTCATTGTGCTGCTTCTGCTCATTTTGATCGCCGCGGGCGGTCTGGGCTTTGCTTACACGCGCGGCTTTGGCTTCCCGTCTCAGGAATCTGTGGTTACCGATCTGTTCCAGGCTGCCGGCGACGGTGACACCGCAAAGGCCGAGTCTTGCCTGGCCTCGAGCCTGTCCGAGGACGCTAAGTCGATGATCATCTCCTCGATTCCGCAGGGTGCCACCGTGTCCGTCGAGGGCATGGATCAGTCCATGACCGAGACGACCGCCAAGGTTAAGGCGTCGCTGTCCAAGGGCGGCGAGCAGGAGTACACCGTCCAATTCGTGCGCTCCGACAACCATATCGGCTGGGCCGTTTCCTCGCTCGATATGGATTTCTCGGCTGCTGACAACCAGTAGTGACCTTATGGGATTTAGTTTTGCCCGGTGCTTCACCGCAAGTGAGGTGCCGGGCTTGCGCTAGTATCATGAACTAGTAGTTTTCCAGCAATCATCCAACACATCAGGAGTTGCGTTGTTTTCTTTGATGGATATGTTCTTCGGTAGCTATGCGGGCGATCTTGCCATCGACCTCGGCACCGCAAATACGCTTGTCTCCGTGCGCGGCAAGGGTATCGTCATTCGCGAGCCCTCCGTCGTCGCCATCGACAAGAACGACGAGCGCATCCTGGCGGTCGGTATCGAGGCAAAGCGCATGCTCGGCCGTACGCCCGGCAACATCGTGGCTGTTCGTCCCCTGAAGGACGGCGTCATCGCCGACTTCGATGTTACCGAGGCCATGCTTCGCTACTTTATCGACAAGGCGTCCGAGAAGCGCTATCCGTGGACCCCGCGTCCGCGCGTTGTCGTCTGCGTTCCCTCCGGCGTCACGTCGGTCGAGAAGCGTGCCGTCTTTGAGGCCACGATCCAGGCTGGCGCTCGCCAGGCCTACCTGATTGAGGAGCCCATGGCTGCCGCTATCGGCGCCGACCTGCCCGTCGAGGAGCCCACCGGCTCCATGGTCATCGACATCGGTGGCGGTACCACCGAGGTCGCTGTTATCGCCATGGGCGGCATCGTCGTCTCGCAGTCCATTCGTATTGCCGGCGACGAGTTCGATCAGGCTATCCTCACGCACGTTCGTGATGCCTACAACCTGGCCATCGGCGAGCGTACGGCAGAGGACATCAAGATCAAGGTCGGCTCCGCCGTGCCGCTCAAGGACGAGCTTGACGTCGAGGTCAACGGCCGCGACGTGATTACCGGTCTGCCCAAGACCGTGCGCATCGAGAGCGAGGAGATTCGTCGCGCGCTCAACAAGCCGCTCGACGAGATGGCCAAGGCCGGCAAGGACGCCCTCGATGCCACGCCTCCCGATCTTGCCTCGGACCTTATGTACTACGGCATTTTGCTGACCGGTGGCGGCGCGCTGCTGCGCGGTCTCGACGTGCGCCTGCGCGATGAGACCGGCGTTTCGGTCAACGTCAGCCCCACGGCGCTCGATAACGTCGTTAACGGCTGTGCCCGCGTGCTCGAGGCCAATGCGTTTGATGGCGGCTTCGTCCAGACCAATGCTTAATTTCCAAAAGGTGGATTCCATTTGGCACGATCTTCGGGTTTCTCCACAAATCTGAATACCAAGCGACAATCAACGGGTATGCGCCCGTTGATTGTTTTCAGCCTGATTTCGGTGTTGCTGCTCACGTTTTACATCCGCGAGGGCGAGGCAGGACCGATTCATGCCGTGCGTTCGGGCGTAACGACGATTACCTCTCCGGTGCGCTTTGTGGGCTCGGCTGTGGCGGCTCCCTTCAATGCGATTGGCAACGTGTTCTCTAACCTAACGGCGTCGCAGGACACGCTCGACGAGCTCAAGAAGCAAAATGAGGAGCTGACCTCTAAGGTCGCCGAGCTTTCTGAGGCTCAAAAGACTGCCGAGCGCCTGGAGGGCCTGGTCGGGCTGCAATCGACCTACAACCTCAAATCGACCGCAGCTCGTATCGTTGGTGCCTCCGGCGATGCCTGGACCTCGACCGTTACCATCGACAAGGGCTCTGCCGACGGCCTTACCATCAACATGCCCGTGACGAGTTCTGCCGGTGTTATCGGCCAGATTATCGAGGTATCGGCCAAGACCTCTACCGTGCGCCTGATTGGCGACGAGAACTCGGGCGTGTCCGCCATGGTGCAGGACACGCGCGCCCAGGGTATGCTGCAGGGTCAGGCTGACGGCACGCTGCGTCTTGAGTACGTGAGCGTCGACTCCGATGTTAAGGTTGGCGATATCATCGTGACCTCTGGCATCGGCGGCGTGTTCCCCAAGGGCCTTCCGCTTGGCACCGTCTCGTCGGTTGAGAAATCGGCAAACGACGTGTACTACACCATTGTGGTGCGCGCTCAGACCACGGCCGAGAACAACGAGGAAGTGCTGGTCATCACCTCGCTGACCGACGAACAGTCGGCCTCGGATGAGGACGTGAGCACGGCCAACAGCACGCCGCAGGGAACGTCGCGCGATGCTGCGACCAAGACGAAGGACGAGAGCTCGGATGACAGTTCCGACACGTCCGAGACGACCGATTCTGGCTCGAGCGAATAGGGGGCATGTCCATGGATCTACACGAGCAGGGGATGAGCTCCCGTACGTTTGTGATCGCCGCCATCGTGTGCGTGCTGCTGCAGGCAGGCCTGGCACCGCAGATCTCCATTGCGGGCGGTCGCGTCAACTTCATGATTATCCTGTTGTGCCTAAGCGTGTTCTCGGGCGACCCGACCCGTGCCGTCGTGTGCGGTTTTTGCAGCGGCTTGTTTTATGACCTGTCCGCTGCCGTGCCGGTGGGCGTTATGTCGCTCCTGCTGACCGTGGGTTCTTTTGCCCTGGTGCACAGCGCCGTCGGTCAGACGGGCGGTACCCCGAGTGCGCGCGGCATCACTGTGGGCGCCTTCGCGCTCGTCATTAATGTGATCTACAGCATCATCTTGCTGTTTATGGGTTTGGAGACGAGCTTTGTCGTGGCGATCTTCGGCCATGCGCTGCCGTCCTCGATCCTGACGGGTCTGGTTGCCATTCCGTTTTTGATGTCCGGCGTCGTGCCGCAGTCCGGCTATGGATTCTCCGCACGTGGCGGACGCCAGACGGGTATGCGCTTTAAGCCCAAGACCCGCAAGCTCAAATAGGGGAGGCCCGTAGATGTCTTCCCAGATGACGGTTATTATCGCCGGTATCGTGCTGGTTGTGGCCATCGTGGTCGCGCTGGTCGTCATGCGTCGTGGCGATTCCCGTTTTACCTACGATACGCAGCATGGAACGGCCCCGCGCGCCACCGAGGGCGAGGGCAATACCGCGTCGACCGCCTTTAAGGGCCGCTTTTCCATCCTCACCACGGGTGTGGGCGCGATGTTTGCGGCGCTTGCCGTCAAGCTGTGGGGCATGCAGATGGTCTCATCGGACTATTACGAGAAGCAGGCCAATAGTAATCAGACTCGCACCGTTACAACACCCGCTGTGCGCGGTCGCATCCTCGACCGCAATGGCGTGGCGCTTGTCCAGAACCGTCCCTCACTTGCTGTCGTGGCCTACCGCGACCTTGCCGAGGATGAGGTTCTGGTTCGCCATCTTGCCAACGTGCTTGGAATGCCTTACGTGGCGGTCCTTCGCAATATTCAGGACAATACAGAGGGCGCCCAGAGCCTGCATACCATCGCGACGGACGTCCGTCGCTCCACGGTTGCCTATATTCAGGAGCATGCCGGCGAGTTCCCGGGCGTCAAGATTGCCGAGCGTACCGAGCGCCAGTATCCATATGGCGAGACGGCATGCCATATCTTGGGCTATACCGGCACCATTACCTCCGAGCAGCTCGAGGCCCAGAATAAGAAAACCTCTGGCGATGATGATGCTTCTGCTGGCAAGATTACGTACCAGTCGGGCGATATCGTGGGCCAGGCGGGCGTTGAGAGCTACTACGAAAACCTGCTGCAGGGTATTCGTGGTGAGCAGACCGTCAAGGTCGATGCCTCGGGCAATGTGACCGGTCAGGCCGGCGCCGTGCCCGCGAAGGCCGGCTCTGACATTAAGCTCACGCTCGACCTTAAGATCCAGCAGGCCTGCGAGACGGCGCTGGCGAGCGCTATCGAGCTTGCCAAGACCACTGGCTACAGCAATGCCGGCAACGGCGCTGTAGTGTGTCTCGATCCCAACAATGGCGAGATCCTGGGCATGGCGAGCCAGCCCAAGTTCGATCCGTCCGTCTTTATTGGCGGCGTCTCAAATGACGTGTGGACCGAGCTCAATGATGACAAGGGTTCCCACCCGCTGCTCAACCGCGCCATTAGCGGACAGTACATGTCGGCCTCGACCATCAAGCCGCTCTCGGCACTGGCCGGTCTTGAGTTTGGAACCTACACGTCGGGGCAGACGACCAACTGCACGGGTTATTGGACGGGTCTGGGCAAGTCGTGGGGCAAGTACTGCTGGCTGCATTCCGGCCACGGCACCATGACGCTGCAGTCGGGTATCGCCAACTCGTGCGACCCTGTCTTCTACGACATGGGCAAGGCGTTCTTTTATGACGAGCAACATCCCGAGGGTCTGCAGGAGGTCTTTCGTCGCTGGGGTCTAGGCAAGACCTGCGGTATCGATCTGCCGAGTGAGGGCGCGGGCCGTATTCCCGATGCCGAGTGGAAAGAGTCGTACTTCACCGACGCATCTGCCGAGGACCGCAAGTGGAATGCCGGCGATATGACCAACATTGCCATCGGTCAGGGCGACATCCTGGTGACGCCCCTGCAGATGGCGTGTGCCTATATGGGTCTTGCCAACGGCGGCAAACAGTACGTGCCTCACGTGTTTTTGTCTGCCGTGTCGCGCGATGGCGACGGCGATGCCTATAAGTACAACGGCAAGGGCAAGAAGAAGCGCCTGGAGGCCAAGATCAACAGCGATTCGGATTTGGCTCTTGTTCGCAACGGCATGCACGACGTGATTTACACGGCATCGACGTCCCTGGCGGCTCACTTTGGCACCCTGACGCCGCAGGTATACGGCAAGTCGGGCACGGGCGAGAAAAGTGGCGAGGATGAATACGCGTGGTTCTGCGCC
>CABUZE010000073.1 GCA_902495955.1 uncultured Collinsella sp.
AAGCCGCCGAGACATCGAAGGCAGGGCACGTCGCGCCTAGTCGCTCAGCAACGGCACACGCCTCGGCGGGAACAAGGTGGTCACCCGTCGTCGTCGAGCAGACGATCAGATCCAGCTGGCTCGCGTCGATTCCGGACACCTGGAGTGCCCGCTCGCTCGCCGCTACGGCAAGGTCGTCGAGTGACTCGGTGGTGCAGACGCGGCGACTCTTGATGCCTGTGCGGGTAAAAATCCACTCATCCGAGGTATCGAGGAACTCAGACAGCTCGTCATTGGAAACGCTGCGCTCAGGAAGCGCCGAGCCTGTTCCAAGAATCGTGAAACCCATCACTAACCTCCTTTGAGTTGTTGATGTGTTTACATCGACCAAGAGAGGATAGCGCATTTCAGTCGTTGTTGACGTGTTAACATTAAATTGTCCAAATGCGACAAAGGCTTCACATTGTGTCTATCTCTCGACACCATTGCGCGATTGCCTTATTTACTTAGGAGGTAGCAGCTGTTATGGATTCTCGTTTAACGATAGTCGACGTAACCGGATCGACCAACGATGACCTGCTCGAAGCAGGAAAACAGGGAGCGCCGCACGGCACAGGACTTGCCGCCCGGGCTCAAACAGCAGGGCGCGGCCGGCGCGGGCACAAGTGGGACTCAACCGTCGGCAACTTATTGCTTTCGCTTGTCCTGCGCCCATGCGTTAATCCTGCAAAGTTCTCTGGTCTTGCCGCCGTCAGCGGCCTAGCGGTGCTCGAAGCACTCGAAAAGCAGGGTCTTGCAAACGAGATTCGCCTTAAATGGCCCAACGACCTTGTCGCGCGAGGACGCAAGCTCGGCGGCATTCTGGTCGAGGCCGCACGCGATAACGAAGGCAAACCTTTCGCCGTCTGCGGCATTGGCGTCAATGTGAACTATGTGCCCTCGGAGGTTCCCGATGGCGGCCTGCCGGCAATCGGTCTCTCGGATCTCAACGAGAGCGTACCTGCCGTCGACATGCTCCTCGATGAGGTCTATCACGCAGTTATAGACGCTGCAGATACCTGGGCAGAGCGCCTCAACGCCAAGGAAGAAGATGCCGGTCCGCTCGCGCCCGTCCACGACGAATATATCGCCCACCTTAATTGGATCGGGAAGCACGTTATCGCCCGCTCCCCCGCTGGAGACGAGCTGGCACGAGGCATATTTAGAACGGTCGACGATTGCGGCCGCGCATGCATTGAGACCGAGAGCGGCTTGTGCGTCTTCCACTTCGAAGAAGCATCCTTGCGCCCCCTGAGCGAATAGGACGCCGCAGCCGTCGGCTCGGCAGACGAATTCGCTATCCCAAAATCTAAACTCAAAACAAAAGGGCCCCGCTACCGTAACGGCAGCGGGGCCCTTTAAGCTATGAGCGATATCGCTTAGAGCTTGATGTCGATGTCGACGCCAGCGGGGAGGTCGAGACGCATGAGCGAATCAACGGTGCCCGAGGTGGGGTCGAGGATGTCGATGAGGCGCTTGTGGGTGCGCAGCTCGAACTGCTCACGGGAGTCCTTGTTCACGTGCGGCGAGCGGATAACCGTGTACAGGTTGCGCTCGGTGGGCAGGGGGACAGGACCGGAAACGCGAGCGCCGGTCTTCTGAGCGGTCTCAACGATGAGCTTCGCGGACTGATCGACGACCTCGTGATCATAGCCCTTGAGGCGAATGCGGATCTTCTGGGTAGCCAACTTAAACCTCCAAAGAGTGCGAGAGATGTTCTCGCGGATTACGTAACAGGGAGCTCGAACTTAGGCGTTCTTGCTCATGACCTCGTCCACAATGGACTTGGGCGCGGGCTCATAAGAGTCGAACTGCATCGTGTAGGATGCACGGCCCTGGGTCTGGGAGCGAAGGTCGGTAGCGTAACCGAACATCTCGCCCAGCGGCACCTTGGCACGGATGAGCTTGCTGTTCTTGCGATCCTCCATGCCCTCGATCTTGCCGCGGCGACCGGAGAGGTTGCCCATAACGTCGCCCATGTACTGCTCGGGGGTCTCGACCTCGACAGCCATGATCGGCTCGAGCAGCTGCGGGTCGGACTTCTTGAGAGCGTCCTTGATAGCCATGGAACCGGCGATCTTGAAGGCGGCCTCGGAGGAGTCGACCTCGTGGTAAGAACCGTCGAACAGGGTGACCTTGACGTCGAGGACCGGGAAGCCGGCGATAACACCGGTGTTCAGGGCCTCCTGGATGCCCTTGTCGATGGACGGGATGTACTCCTTGGGCACGACGCCGCCGACGATAGCGTTGACGAACTCGTAGCCGAAGCCCTCCTCCATCTTTTCGAGCTTGATGACGGCGTGGCCGTACTGACCGCGACCGCCGGACTGACGGACGAACTTGCCCTCAGCCTTCTCGACGTCGTGACCAGCGGTCTCGCGGTAGGCAACCTGGGGCTTACCAACGTTAGCGTCAACCTTGAACTCACGGAGCAGACGGTCGACGATGATCTCGAGGTGCAGCTCGCCCATGCCGGCGATGATGGTCTGGCCGGTCTCGTGGTTGGTGGACACCTGGAAGGTCGGGTCCTCCTCGGCGAGCTTGGTCAGAGCAAGGGACATCTTGTCCTGCTCGGCCTTGGTCTTGGGCTCGATGGCAACGTCGATAACGGGCTTAGCGAACTCGATCTTCTCGAGGACGATCTCCTTGCCCTCGGCGCACAGGGTGTCACCGGTGGTGGAGTTCTTGAAGCCGACGCAAGCAACGATGTCGCCGGCGGCAGCGTCGTCACGGTCGATACGCTCGGCAGCGTTCATCTCGAGGATGCGGCCGAGGCGCTCGCGCTGACCGTTGGAAGCGTTGACCACGTAGGAGCCGGACTCGGCACGGCCGGAGTAAACGCGGACGTAGGTGAGCTTACCGACGAACGGGTCGGTCATGATCTTGAAGACCAGGCCGGAGAAGGGCTCGTCGAAGGAAGGATGACGCTGGATCTCCTCGCCGGTGTCCGGATCGGTACCGGTGACAGCCTCAACGTCGAGCGGGCTGGGCAGGTAGTCGACGACAGCGTCGAGCAGCTCCTGAACGCCCTTGTTCTTGTAGGCGGAGCCCACGAATACGAGGTTGAGCTCGTTGGCCAGAACGCCCTTACGCAGAGCAGCCTTGAGCTCCTCGACGGTGAAGTCCTCCTCCATGAGGATCTTCTCCATGAGCTCGTCGTCAAAGCTGGCAGCAGCGTCGAGGAGCTCCTCGCGCTTGGTGGCAGCGATGTCGGCAAACTCAGCCGGGATCTCGTCCATCGGCTCGGGGTAGGTCATACCCTTCTCGTCGGCCTTGAAGTCCCATGCAGTCATGGTGACCAGGTCGATGACGCCCCAGAAGTTGTCCTCGGCGCCCATCGGGACCTGAGCGGCCACGGCGTTAGCGTCGAGACGATCCTTCATGGTCTCGATAGCGTTGAAGAAGTCAGCGCCCACGCGGTCATACTTGTTGATGAAGGCGATGCGGGGGACGTTGAAGGTAGAAGCCTGACGCCAAATGGTCTCAGACTGGGGCTGAACGCCGGCAACGGCGTCGAAGACGGCGACAGCGCCATCGAGGACGCGCAGGCAGCGCTCGACCTCGGCGGTGAAGTCAACGTGGCCCGGGGTGTCGATGATCTGGATGCGGTAGTCCTTACCGTCCTTGTTCCAGAAGCACGTGGTAGCAGCGGAGGTAATGGTTACGCCGCGCTCCTGCTCCTGAACCATCCAGTCCATGGTGGCAGCGCCCTCATGGACCTCACCGATCTTGTGGGTCTTACCGGTGTAGTAAAGAATACGCTCGGTCGTGGTGGTCTTACCGGCATCAATGTGGGCCATGATGCCGATGTTACGGGTATCGGAAAGCTTGTACTTAGGCTTAGCCATGTTAGTTCCTTACCTTAACTTACCAACGATAGTGAGAGAACGCGCGGTTGGCCTCGGCCATCTTGAAGACGTCCTCACGCTTCTTGACGGAAGCGCCCAGGCCGTTGGAAGCGTCGAGAATCTCGTTGGCGAGACGCTCGGCCATGGTCTTCTCCTTGCGAGCGCGGGAGAAGTTGACGATCCAGCGGATACCCAGAGCGGTGGAACGACGGGAGTTGACCTCCATCGGGACCTGATAGGTAGCGCCACCGACACGCTTGGGCTTAACCTCGAGCGTGGGCTTGACGTTGTCCATAGCCTTCTTGAAGGTAGCGAGAGCGTCGCCACCCTCGGACTTCTCGGCAACGATCTCGAAAGCGGTGTAAACGATGCGCTCAGCGGTGGCCTTCTTGCCGTCAAGAAGGACCTTGTTGATGAGCTGAGTCACCAGGCGGTTGTTGTAAACGGCGTCAGGCTGAACCTCACGACGATTAGCTGCTGCACGACGCGGCATGTGAAATCTCCTTAAGTGTCTACCGTGCGGCGCTTAGGCGGCACACGGCGAAAGTATCAAAACGTTATCTGGCTTATTTAGCCTTGGGGCGCTTAGCACCGTACTTGGAACGGGCCTGCATACGGTTCTGGACCGGAGCAGCGTCGTAGGCGCCACGGATGACGTGATAACGGACACCAGGGAGGTCACGGACACGACCGCCGCGGACGAGCACGATGGAGTGCTCCTGCAGGTTGTGGCCCTCACCCGGGATGTAAGCAGTAACTTCGATGCCGTTGACAAGGCGAACACGGGCAACCTTACGAAGAGCCGAGTTCGGCTTCTTGGGGCTCGTGGTGAAGACGCGGGTGCACACGCCGCGCTTCTGGGAGTTGTGCTGCAGAGCAGCGTTCTTGGACTTCTTGGGCACGGAACGACGGCCCTGGCGAACCAGCTGGTTAATAGTAGGCAAAGCGTACTCCTTCTCGAATGATTCCAGCTTTCTGTAAAGTGCAACGGCTTGAATCGAGGGGTCAGCATCCCCCTACGAAACACGCAGTTCGATAGGATACGTGGCGTTAGCTGTGCCGTCAACAGACCACGCCGCCGGGCGTATCCTAAAATGAGCATATTTCCGCAAAGCCTACACAAAAGGAATCCCCTCCTGTGCGCAGGGGCGGATTCCCGGGCCGGGCGGCCTGCGGTTTAAGTTTGCTGCTCTACAGTCCTGACTCGCACGGAGAGCACATTAAGTGCGCGCCGGCTCGTGCGGAACTCGCGACAAACTTAAGCCGCCGGCCGCCCGG
>CABUZE010000074.1 GCA_902495955.1 uncultured Collinsella sp.
CACCCGGTGCTGCCCAACGGCGATACCGTCATCGAGGAAGGCGATCTGCTGGTGATGGCCGCCCCGACGTTCGAAGAGCGTGCCGAAGTTACGCTGCGCGAGGTCACTGTGACGCCCCACGGTCGCCTGGCCGGCCAGCGTCTTCGCGATGTGCCGCAAGGCAAGCATCCCTTTATCGTCGTGATGCTCAAACGCGACGGCCAGACGATCATCCCCGACGGCAACACCCTAATATACGCCGGCGACGAAGCCGTCATCGCCACGCTGGCGTCGTAGTGACCAGGAGGTAGCTAATTTGCGGCGAAGAGATCAAGCGCCTAGAGAACCTCATGCCTTCGCTCGCAGATTTGGATTTGCCTGAGGAGTAAAGCACCCCTCCCCCATGTAACCATCCCGTAAATCATAGCGGCGCACTCGGGTTTTGCTGTGATGCGGTCGCGCCTGGCGCTCCACTGTGCTAAAGTATCCCGAACGTCCAAACGACTACAAGGGGGAACTAGAAGATGGCACGTGTGCACAACTTCTCAGCTGGCCCGGCCGCGCTGCCTACAAGCGTGCTCGCCGAGATCGCCGACGAGATGATGGACTACCGCGGCTGCGGCATGTCCGTGCTCGAGATGAGTCATCGATCTAGCATGTACCAGCAGATCATCGACGACGCCGAGGCAACTCTGCGTCGCCTGCTAAGCATCCCCGACAACTACCGCGTCCTGTTTTTGCAGGGCGGCGCCACGCTGCAGTTTGCGGGCATCCCCATGAACCTCATGCGCCGCGGCCGCGCCGGCTACATCGTGACCGGCAACTTTGCCAACAAGGCATACAAGGAGGCCGCCAAGTACGGCGAGGCCGTACTGCTCGCGAGCTCCGAGGACACCAATTTCGACCGCATACCCACCATGGCCGACATCAACGCGCGCATTGCCGCCGAGGCCGCAGGCGACGGGCTCGACTACGTCTACATCTGCCAGAACAACACCATCTTTGGCACCATGTACCACGAGCTGCCCAACTGCGGCGACGTACCGCTGGTCGCCGATGTCTCGAGCTGCTTTTTGTCGCAGCCGCTCAACGTTGAGCGCTACGGGCTCATTTACGCCGGCGCGCAAAAAAACGCCGGTGCCGCGGGCGTGACCGTGGTCATCGTGCGCGACGATCTCATCGCAGATGGCCCCGCCTTTGCGCAGACGCCGCAGTACATGGACCTTAAGACCCAGGCCGCCAAGGGCTCCATGCTCAACACGCCCAACACCTTTGGCATCTACGTGTGCGGCAAGGTATTCCGCTGGGTCGAGGAGACCGGCGGACTTGCCGCCATGGCCGAGCGCAACTGGGCCAAGGCCAATCTGCTCTATGACCTGCTCGAGCAAAGTGAGCTGTTCCATGGCACCACGCAGGCCGACAGCCGCTCTATCGCCAACGTCACCTTCCGCACCGGCGACGCCGAGCTCGACGCGGCCTTTGTCGCAGGCGCGGCAGAGCACCAGATTCAAAATGTCAAGGGCCATCGCCTCGTCGGCGGCATGCGCGCCAGCGTCTACAACGCCGTAACCATGGAGGACGTGCAGGCACTGGCCACGTACATGAAGGACTTCGAAGCGCAGCACGGTTTGAGCCAGCGATCTAACTAGCCCGCAGCACGCGGGCCGATCAGCCACTTCAAACCACTTGTTTTAAACAAACCAGCTAAGGAGTTTTTCATGCGCAAGATTAAGACCATCGACGACATCACCAAAGACGGCAAAGTCGAGTTTGGCGAAGGCTACGAATTTGTGAGCACCGCCGAAGAGGCCGACGCCATTCTGATGCGCTCAACCGACCTGCACGGCTACGAGCTGCCCGAGGGAATCCGCGCCATCGCCCGCTGCGGCGCCGGCGTCAACAACATCCCCGTCGAAGAGTACGCCAAGAAGGGCGTCGTCGTCTTTAACTCCCCCGGCGCCAATAGCAATGCCGTCAAGGAGCTCGTCCTAGGCATGCTGGTGCTCTCGAGCCGCGGCGTGGTGCAATCGATGAACTGGGTGCGCGACAACGCCGACGACCCCGAGATTCAGGTCGATGCCGAGAAGGTCAAGAAGGCCTTTGTGGGCCGCGAGCTCAAGGGCAAGCGCATCGGCGTCATCGGCCTGGGCAACGTGGGCTCCAAGGTCGCCAACGCCTGCGTCGACCTGGGCATGGACGTTTACGGCTACGACCCGTTCATTTCCGTCGAGCACGCGTGGGTGCTGAGCCGCGAGGTGCAGCGTGTGGGCACGCTCGAGGATCTCTGCCGCGGCTGCGACTACCTCACCGTACACGTGCCCAGCAAGGCCGACACCATCGGCATGATCAGCACCGAGCAGATTAACCTGCTGGCACCCGACGCCGTGCTCATCAACTACGCGCGCGAGACCATCATCGACGAAGACGCCGTCGACGCCGCCCTGCGCGAGGGTAAGCTCAGCTGGTTTAGCTGCGACTTTGCCACGCCCAAGACCGTCAAGATGCCCAATACGTTTATCACCACGCACTCGGGCGCCGGCACCGGCGAAGCCGAGGCCAACTGCGCCGACATGGCCATCAGCGAGCTCAAGGATTACCTGGAGAACGGTAACATCGCGCACAGCGTCAACTACCCCGCCTGCAGCATGGGCAAGGCGCGCGCCGCGAGCCGCATTGCCTGCCTGCATGCCAACGTGCCCAACATGATCGGCCAGATCACGGCCATCCTGGCCAAGGACAACGCCAACGTGCAGCGCATGACCAACGAGTCCGCCGGCGAGAACGCCTACACCATGTTCGACACCGATGAGCACCTGAACAGCAGCACGATCGAGGCGCTTAAGCAGATTCCGTCGATGTATCGCGTGCGCGTGATCAAATAGCGCCGGCTGATCTGACAGGCAGTTCCCCATGTGGCCTGCCCGTCACTGACATTGAATGCCCGCGGGGCGCCTTTCGCACGAGAGGCGCCCCGTTTTTGTGAGCGCTCCATTAAATGCACCGAGCCGCTTCTTGGCATACAATCTGTATGTTGACCTAACTATCTGTGAGGTGCCTATGGTTGATACAGATTTTGCTTGGCGGCTTACGCAAGGACTCGTGCGGATCGACAGCTCAGACCCGGGTGCGTATGAGGACGAGATTGAGCGCTATATCAAAGCGTTGGTTGAGGAACGGTTGGCGCAGCTGAGCCATCCGGTACTCCATGCCGTGCAGGTTGAGGAACTCGAGGTGCTGCCCGGGCGCCGCAACCTTATGGTCACCGTGCCGGGACTGAGCGACGAGCCACGACTCGTCTATATCTGCCATATGGATACCGTTACGCTGGGCGATGGCTGGGACGCGGACATTCCGCCGCTCGGGACGGTTGTGCGCGACGGCAAGCTCTATGGCCGCGGTGCCTGCGATATGAAGGGTGGCCTGGCCTGCGCCATTGCCGCACTGGTCCATACGCTCGAGCGCGTGGCGACGGATGGCGCGCTGCCCCGCCGCGGCTTTTCGCTCATCTGCTCGGTCGACGAGGAAGACTTTATGCGAGGCTCCGAGGCAGCCATCGATGCCGGCTGGGTCGGTTCGCGCGAATGGGTGCTGGATACCGAGCCCACCGACGGACAGATTCAAGTGGCGCACAAGGGGCGTACGTGGTTCGAGATTGAAATGGCTGGCGTGACAGCGCATGCGAGCCAGCCCTGGAAGGGCGCGGATGCCGTCGCCGCCATGGCCGAGGTCGTGTGCTCGCTTCGCCGCGCATTTGCGGCGCTGCCCGTGCATAATGAGCTGGGGCCTTCGACCATCACGTTTGGCCAAATCGAGGGCGGATATCGCCCCTACGTCGTACCCGACCGCGCCAAAGTCTGGGTCGACATGCGCCTGACCCCGCCGACCGATACGGCCGCCGCGACGCGCATGGTAGAGCAGGCCATCGCCGTCGCCGAAGCCGCCGTTCCCGGTTGCCATGGCAGCTACACCGTGACGGGCGACCGCCCCGCCATCGAGCGCGACCCGAACTCTCCCCTTCTAGCAGCGCTCAAGCGTGCCGCCGATGACGTGACGGACGCGGACACGACCGTCGGCTTCTTTACCGGCTACACCGACACCGCCGTCATTGCCGGCAAGACAGGTAACCGCAATTGCATGAGCTACGGTCCCGGGTCGCTCGCGCTCGCGCACAAGCCCAACGAATATGTGCCCCACGCCGATATCGTTCGTTGTCAGCAGGTGCTAATCGCGCTCGCCGATAACGTGCTCTGGGACGCGAGCGGCCAGGTTGGGGCATAATAAGCCGCGAACAAACCGACACGTGCGTAAGGACCGCCCATGAAAGCACTTCCGTTTCCCTGCATCCGCCCGGCTCAGGACCGCGTGCTCGAGGCGCTGCCTGCAATGGACAGCATCATGAGCGGCAACGATGCTCTGCGCGGAGCCATTGCCGATGGTCTGATGCTCAAGGACCCGGGTGCGGCGTATTACGTGTACGAATGCTCGGGCGAGCCGGGACGTGTGACGGGTGTCGTGGCGATCTGCCCGACGAGTGTACTTGCGGGCGGCAAGGGCGATGCCAGCGCCGACGTGGCCGCCGCCGCGCGCGCGATCGCCGAGCTCAAGGTGCAGCCGCGCCCCGTGTCGCTCGCCTACGAGGCGTCGCCCGTCATGGACATCATCCTGGGCGCTGCCAAAGAGGGCGCCTCGCTCTACGCCGTCACCGACCCCGCGGGTATTACGCACCGCGTGTGGGAGGTCAAGCGCGAGGACGCCGTCGGCGCCATCCGTGCCATGCTCGACCAGGCGCCGGAGCCGGCACTGGCCGACGACCCTGCCTACGCTGCCGCACTAGTCGAGGCATCACAGCTCCTGGCCGATGAGGCCCGTTCCGCCGGAACGTACACCGGCAAGGAGCCGTTCAACTTTACCGTTGCCGTGCTCTTCCCCGCTGCGCAGGCCAGCGGCGGCGCACCGCAGGTTCCGACGGGTCTGCTCACGCACCAAGTCGCGCGGTTCTAGCAAGACCAGACCGCGCAGCACAAAAATCGGCAGCTCAACAAACAGGGGGCGGAGATGCAGCAGGTACATGCATCTCCGCCCCTTTTGCGTCGAGAAGTTATGCCAGCGACCCGTGCCGCCACGCTCGCGTTATCCCCGTTGCGGGCCTGCTGCCGCCAC
>CABUZE010000075.1 GCA_902495955.1 uncultured Collinsella sp.
AATACCAGCGCCGATGAAGGTCAGCGAGGCCTCGAAGATGATGGCGTCGGCGACCAGGGTAACGGTGAAGACCATGATCGGGGCGATGCAGTTACGCAGAACATGCTTGATCAAAATCCACGGAGCCTTAGCGCCGGAAACGATGACCGCGCGGACATAGTCCTCGCCGTACTCGGACACGATGTTGGCGCGCACGATACGGGCAATCTGCGGAGTATACATAAAGCCGATGGCGAAGATGATCGACGGCACGGAATTGCCCAGGATGGAGACGAAGACGGCAGCGAGGGCGATGCCCGGGATGGACATGATGATATCCAGGATGCGCATGATCGCCTCGGAAACGGACTTGCGCGAAACCGCCGCGAGGGCGCCCACGACCGAACCGCAGACCAGAGCCATGGCAGTAGCAGCGATGCCGTTGTTCAGCGAGAAACGGCCACCGTATTGCATACGCGACAGGATGTCGCGGCCCTTATCGTCGGTACCGAAAATAAATCCATTGCCGGGAGCCTGACGAGCAGTGAAAATCTCGACCGGGCTATAGGGGGCAAGAAGGGGCGCCAGAATCGCGGTCAGGGCGACCAGCACCAGCACGACGGCGGCAATCTTAGAAGACAGCGTCATCTTCTTCCAGCCACCGAGCTTGAGCCCCTTGGAGGCAGCCTTCTCGAGCTGCTCGGTTTGCTTCTCTCGAATCTTTACCATAATCTACACCGTCCTGATGCGCGGGTTGATGAGCAGGTAGAGCATGTCAACCACGATGTTGATGATGATGAAGGCAAGCGCAACGACGATGACGACGCCCTGAACCAGGTTCGCCTCGTTGCCCTGAACGCCCTGCAGAATCGCAGTACCCATGCCGGGGAGGTTGAAGATGACCTCGATGACGACGGCGCCGCCCATAAGGTAACCGATCTTAAGACCGAGGGTGGTGACCGGGGTGATCAGCGCGTTGCGCAAAACGTTGATGCCGACGACGACCTTCTCGGGAACGCCGGCGCCACGGGCCATGCGGACGTAGTCCTTGTCGAGCTCCTCGACCATGGCGGTACGCACGATACGAGTCATCTGACCCGTCAGCGGAAATGCCAGGGCGATAGCGGGCATGATCATACGTCCCAGATAGCCAGCCGGGTTGGTGGTGAAGTGAGGCAGAGCACCGGACGCCGGGAGCACCTTAAGGTAGGAAGAGAACAGCAGAATCAACAGGACGGCAAGCCAGAACGACGGGGTTGCCAGGCCGGCGATGGAAAAGACGCGGATCACTTGGTCCGGCCATTTATCGCGATACAGTGCCGCGATGACGCCGAGTAAAAACGAGACGACCGCGCCGATGGCAAGACCGATAAAGGTCAGCTGCATCGTGACGGGCAGGGCCGTGGAGATGCGCTTGGCAACGGAGTTGCGAGCAGCACCATAGGTGCCCATGTCACCATGGATCAAATCGCCCATGTAGCGCACGTAGCGCACGGGCCAGGGGGCGTCCAGACCATACTTCTCATGGTACTCGGCAACCGCCTCGGGCGAGGCACCGTCACCCAACGCCGTATAGGCGGGGTCGGTCTTGGAGAACGACATAAGGAAGAACACCAGGACGGTGACGCCCAATGCCATGATCGGCAGCGCCACGAGACGCCTTCCAATCAAACGTAGCAAGTTGTTCACGTTCTCTCCCCTTTCTTTTGTCGGTAGGACCAACTGGTATATGAGTATGGATACTCATTACAAGACCCGAGCGACATCGAGGCCGCCCGGGTCTTTGTTTCAACTATGAGGACGCTGCCTTACGACCGACGCCCCACATATGACTCAAGCGAGTCTTAGGCCTTGACGGTCGCGACGCCCCTGAAGGACATGCTCGTCGTGCCGATGCCCTTGAAGCCATCGAGGGCCTCGCCGTTGGGCGCGGTCGACGGATCGTCCCAGGAAGCGGAAACGGTCTTGACGTGGACAACGGGGTACAGAACGGCGTTGGCGGCGATGATGGCGAAGCACTCGTTCCACTTCTTCTGCTGCTCGTCGCCCTCGGCGGCAAGAGCCTCGTCCATGAGACCGTGGAGCTTCGCCCACTCGGCGGAATCCTTCCACGGGCAACGGGTCTGCATCCAGACGTTGTCGCCATACCACCAGTTGAGCAGCAGGTCGGGGTCGGCGCCGAAGCAGGACGGATCGCCAGGAGCGAGAAGGATATCGTAGGCCTCGCCGCCGTCGATGGCAGCGTAGGTGGCCGGCGAGGTATCGGTCTGGATGGTCACATCGAAGCCGAGAGCGTCGAGGTCGTTCTTGACCTGAGCGGCCATGCCCTTGATCTGCTCGTTATCGGTGGTGCGCAGGGTGATTGCGCCCGGGGTGATGCCAGACTCTTCGATGAGCTTCTTGGCCTTCTTGGCGTCAGTCTTGTACACCGTGGAAGCCTCATGATAGTTGGTGAAGCTCTTGGGCAGGTAGCAGCTGGCAGCGGTGGCAAGGCCTGCGAAGGTGTTGGTGATCATCTTCTCGGTGTCGAGCGCATACATGACAGCCTGACGGACCTTGACGTTGTTCCAAGGCTCCTTGGCGACGTTGAACATGATGAAGCGGGTGCCGAAGCCCTGGACGTTGTCGATCTTGCAGCCAGCGCTCTCGAGCTGGTCGACGGCGTCAGCGGTGACGAGCTCCATAACGAGCGTGGAGCCCTCCTGCTGAGCGGTAACGCGAGCGGTGGGGTCGGTCAGGATGCTGTACTGGATCTTCTTATCCTCGGCAGCATACTCACCGTTGTACTCGGGGTTGGGAACCAGGGTGATCTCGGTATCGGAGATAGAGTCGTACATCCAGGGGCCGGAACCGATCGGCTGCTTGGCGCGATCCTCCTCGGCCTGGGTGGCCGGGGTAACACGGATGATGGCCAGACGATCCTTGAGCAGGGAGAAGTTGGGAACCTTGGTCTTGACCGTCACGGTGCTGGCGTCCTTGGCCTCGATGGACTCGAAGGGCTGGAAGAACGGAGCATAGGTAGCAGAAGCGGCGCAAGCGGTGTAGGAGGCAACGACGTCGTCAGCAGTGACCTCGGTACCATCGGAGAACTTGGCACCCTTGCGGATGGTGACCTCGAAGGTAGTGTCGTCCACGGACTTGGGATCGTCGGTGGCGAGCTCGTTGAAGGTGCTGTAGTCGTGGTAATCGATGCCGTAGAGGCCCTCGATGACGTGCCAGTTAGCACCCAGGCCCACAGCGGAGCCGGTGCTGGCGGGGTCGAAGCTGGACGGAGCGTAAGCGGAACCAGCGGTGATCACGCCGCCGCCACGGTTGGCGGAATCAGTGGAACCGGAAGCGGAACCTTCGTCGCTAGAGCTGCCACCGCAGCCAGTGAGACCAAGCCCTGCGACAGCAGCGACGCTGCCGGTGAGGCCGAGGAACGAACGCCTGGACATACCCTTGTTGATGATGGCCATGTCTTCTCCTATCAATAGAGAATCTTACCCGGGAGCACCTAGACTTGCCCCCGCGCAACTTGCGGACGATATATACCTTACCTACCGACGAACCCAACTGAGGTGCCGCGCTCGGCGACCGATACATACATACGCTTGAACGGTATTTACTACCGTTCACCGAATTCATTGACAAATGATTCGACAGACAGTATGTATCGACGAGGTGAGATATCAGTCTTCGTCAACCCGCAGGATAGCAGTGTTGTTCACCATGGCTAGTCAAACGTTTTAGCGTTAATAAAACCCGAAATCGGCAGGTAATCACCGCGAAACAAATGATTGAAAATTGACCAATCATGTATATCAGTTGTTTAGAAGCGCGTTTAGTTTTCGGATCGGTTGGCCGATGCCTGGGCGCGTTCGGCATTCCATGCAACAAGTGCCTCGTGGACCGCTTTGGCGACATCAGCCGGAACGCCTCGAACTTCTGCAATCTCCTGCTCGCTTGCTGCGCGTAAACGCTTCATCGAGCCAAAATGGCGCATAATGGCACGTTTTCTGGTGGGTCCCACGCCCGGAACGTCGTCAAGCACCGAAACCGTCATAGCCTTATCGCGCAACTCGCGGTGGAAGGTAATCGCAAATCGGTGGGATTCATCGCGAACCTGCTTGATCAGATAAAGCGAAGCGGAGCCGGTCGGCAGCACGACGGGAGTCTCGTCCCACGGCACGAAAACTTCCTCATCGGCCTTTGCCAAGCCACAAACTGGTATATCGAGGCCAAGCGCCTCAAGTTGCTTAATTGCAGCGGTCAATTGCGGCTTGCCGCCATCGACAACGAGCAAATCGGGGCGTGAGCCAAAACGCTCGTCCGCCATGCGCTCGGGAGCATAGCGGCGCCCCAGGACCTCGGACATCGATACGAAGTCGTTCGCCTCGTCCAACTCGGCCTGAATTTTAAAGCGACGATACTGGCCCTTGTCGGCACGGCCGTTGGTAAATACCACCATCGAAGCGACGGTAAAGGTGCCGTGCAACGTCGAGATGTCGAAACACTCGATGCGCAACGGCGGCGCAGGCAGCGCCAGCGCACTTTCGAGCTCCAGGAGCGCCTGATTGGTGCGATCGTCAGCATACCCCGTGCGCATCATGTAGCGCATGAGGGCATGGCGCGCATTTTTGGAAGCCATATCGAGCAGGCGGTGCTTTTCGCCGCGCTGCGGCCTATGGAGATGGCAAGAGCGTTCGCGCTTGGCCGCAAGCCACTCCCCCAACGCTTCGGCATCCTCAAGCTCGACAGAGAGATTGATCTCGGCTGGAATATCGGCCGTCTCGTCGTAATAGCGCTTAAGAAAGCCCGATTGAAGCTCTCCCTCGTCGACATCCAGGCCTTTATCGAGGATGAACTCACAAGTTCGAACCGTTCGGCCCTCGCGAACGACAAAGACACAGGCGGCAGAGATAGTCTCTTCGCGATAGAAGCCGATGACGTCGATATCGACGCTTGATGGAAAAACGACCTGTTGGCGATCGTCCAGGCCCCTAATGACTTCCAGGCGACGCTTGACGCGCGCCGCACGCTCAAAATCGAGCGCCTCGGCTGCCTCCGTCATCTCGGACGTGAGCTCGTCGACGACATCCTTGC
>CABUZE010000076.1 GCA_902495955.1 uncultured Collinsella sp.
AACTCTGCCCCTTATTGGCAAGGGATCGACGGAACGCAACAGGTTGAGCATACGCAAGCGAGCGGCCCCCAGAGCGTACAAGGTGGCATGAAAAAGGCAGGGCATTGACCTTTTGGTCATGCCCTGCCTTTTGAATGACAGATTGTAGCTCTGGGGGCCGCGCAGCGACGGAGATCGCCGCCGTTCGTTAGAACGGCGGAACTAGTTACTCCTCGTCGTTGTCCTTGGCCTCTTCGGCGTCGTCGGTGTCCACGAGCTGGTTGAGCAGCTCGTCGAGGGAAGCCATGTCCTCGTTGATCGCGCCGTTGGCGGGAGCCTTCAAGTCGTCGATCGGGGCGCCCAGACGCTCCTCGTCGGCGTCGGCGTGATGCGTCGGAGCGGAGGTACCCAGCAGGATATCGTCCGGACCGTCGGGGCTAAAGACCATCTGCAGCAGCTGCGAGAGATCTTCCTCGTCGGCGACGTCGTCGTTGTTCTCGAGGATGTAGAGCAGGTCGTGGGCCTCGAGGCCGTCACGGAGCTCCTCGATCGCCTTGGCACCGATGCCATCGATGCGCAGCAGATCCTCCTCGGACTTGCCAACCAGGTCGCCAACCGTCTCAATGCCGACCTCGCTGAACTTGTTGGTCCAGCGCTGCGACACGCCCAGGTCGTCGAACAGGTACAGGCGAGCCTTCTCGGCGGAGATGGTGTGGCCGTTGCGGGTGAACGAACCGTCAGCACCGCCGAACTCGTCGTAGCCGGCCCAGTCGAGCTGCTGCGGGAGCTGCTCGTCCAGGTCCTTGAGCTCAACCGGAGCCCACTCGGGCAGCGACTTGGCGTTGGGCGAAGCCGGGCCGTCGATGTCCACGTAGCCGTCGGCCGTGCGATACGTCAGCTTGGCGTTGGCGTACGGCTTGAGGCCGGTACCAGCCGGGATTTTCTTACCGACGATGACGTTGGACTTAAGGTCGAGCAGGTGGTCGACCTTGCCCTCGATGGCAGCCTCGGTAAGGACACCGGCGGTACGGATGAACGAAGCGCTCGACAGCCAGGAGTCGATGTTGGACGCAACCTTGAGCGTACCCAGGATGACGGGCTCGGCCACGGGAGCCTGACCGCCCAGACGGGCACCGCGCTCGACCTCGTCGGCGAACTCATAGCGGTCGACGTACTGACCAAGCAGGTACTTAGAGTCACCGGGGTTGGTGATCTGAACGCGACGCAGCATCTGACGTGCGAGCACCTCGATGTGCTTGTCGTTCAGGTCAACGCCCTGGCTGGTGTAGACGTCCTTGACGCTCTCAACGAAGGTGTGCATCGTCGACTCGATGTCGGTCAGCTTGCGCAGGTTGCGGAAGTTGACGAAGCCCTTGGTGATCTGATCGCCGGCGCGAACCTCGCAGCCGTCCTCGATCTCGGGCATAAAGCGCACCGAAGCGGGGACGCGACGCTCGTCGAGGACACGGGTGTGATCCTCGGAGTCGGTGAGCGTCAGCACGTACTCGGACTTCTCGGGCTTAATCGAGAGGTGACCGGAGTACGGAGCCAGCTCGGCCTCGCGACCCAGGATCTTCTCGTTGACGTTGCCGACGATATCGAACATACGGCTGACCGTAGGCAGACCCTGCGTAATATCGTCAACGCCAGCGACGCCGCCGGAGTGAATGGTACGCATCGTAAGCTGTGTACCGGGCTCGCCGATGGACTGGGCGGCAATAATGCCGACCGCGGTACCGATGGCGACCGGACGACGGGTGGAAAGATCCCAGCCGTAGCACTTCTGGCACACGCCGTACTTGGAGCGGCAGGTGAGCAGCGCGCGAAGCTTGACCTTCTTGAGGCCCGCATCGACCATCTTCTGGATGTCGGCGACCTTCTCGATGTAGCCGTCCTGCTCAAAGAGCACGGTGCCATCGGGAGCCACGACATCCTCAATGAAGCAACGGCCGACGAGGTCGGTGTTAAGGTCGGTGGTGCCGGGGATGATGAGGTTGTAGGTAACGCCCTCGTGCGTACCGCAGTCCTCCTCGCGGACAATGACGTCCTGGGCCACGTCGACCAGACGACGGGGCAGGTAACCAGAGTCCGAGGTGTGGGATGCGGTATCGACCAGGCCCTTACGGGCGCCGTAGGTCGAAATGAAGTACTCGAGCGGCAGTAGGCCCTCGCGGAAGTTCGCCTTAATGGGAAGGTCGATCGTCTCGCCGGACATGTCTGCCATCAGACCACGCATGCCGCCGAGCTGACGCAGCTGGGTCTTAGAACCACGGGCGCCGGAGTCGGCCATCATGTACAGCGGGTTCTCCTCGTCGAACATGTCGAGCATGAGCGCTGCAACCTTATCGGTACAAGCGGTCCACTCGTTAACGACTTCGATGTGGCGCTCCGTCTCGTTGATGAAGCCCTCCTCGAAGTACTCGTTGATCTGGTCGACGTTGGCCTGGGCGCGGTCGAGCAGCTCCTGCTTCTCGGCAGGGATGAGAGCGTCCCACACCGAGATGGTGAGGCCGGCGCGGGTAGCGTAGTGGAAGCCGGAGTACTTGATGGCGTCGAGGATCGGGCCGACCTTGGCCTCGGGATAGCGATCGCAGCAGTCCGCAACCAGCTTGGCCACGTCGCCCTTGACCATCTTGTAGTTCATGAACTCGTAATCTTCGGGCAGGCACTGGCGGTTGAAGATGATGCGGCCGATAGAGGTCTCGAAGCGCGCGGTCTTGTTGCCGGTGACGTCGTAGTCGACAAACTCGTTCTTGCCGTTCTTGACGCGGAAGATACGGGTGCCGTCCTCGTTGATGACGTTGGCATCGGCAGCGGACACGCGGACCTGGATCTTGGCCTGCATGTCGACCTCGGAGCGGCAGTCATAGGCGTGCAGCGCGTCGTCGAAGCTCGAGAACACGTGGTTCTCGCCCGGCAGACCCTCGCGAACCTGGGTGAGGTAGTACACACCGATGATCATGTCCTGCGAAGGGATGTTGACCGGCTTGCCGGATGCCGGCGAGCGCAGGTTGTTCGCAGAGAGCATGAGCACGCGGGCCTCGGCCTGAGCCTGGCTGGACAGCGGCACGTGGACAGACATCTGGTCGCCGTCGAAGTCGGCGTTGAAGGGCGAGCAGACCAGCGGGTGCAGGTGGATAGCCTTGCCCTCGACCAGCACCGGCTCAAAGGCCTGGATGGACAGACGGTGCAGGGTCGGTGCACGGTTGAGCAGCACGACGCGGCCGTCGATGACCTCTTCGAGGATATCCCACACAAAGGTGGCACCGCGGTCGATAGCGCGCTTGGCGCCCTTGATGTTCTCGACCTTGCCAAGCTCGACCAGGCGCTTCATGACGAAGGGCTTGAAGAGCTCCAGCGCCATGGTCTTGGGCAGACCGCACTGGTGCAGCAGCAGCTTGGGGTCGGTAACGATTACCGAACGGCCGGAGTAGTCGACACGCTTGCCCAGCAGGTTCTGACGGAAACGACCCTGCTTGCCCTTGAGGGCCTCGGCGAGCGACTTGAGCGGGCGACCGCCACGGCCAGAGACCGGGCGACCACGACGGCCGTTGTCGAACAGGGCGTCCACGGACTCCTGGAGCATGCGCTTCTCGTTGTTCACGATGATCGCGGGGGCGTCCAGGTCGAGCAGGCGCTTGAGTCGGTTGTTACGGTTGATCACGCGACGATACAGGTCGTTGAGGTCGGACGCGGCGAAACGGCCACCGTCAAGCTGGACCATCGGGCGCAAATCGGGCGGAATGACCGGAATGACGTCCAGAATCATGTTCGCGGGGCTGTTGCCGCCCTTCAGGAAGGCGTCAACGACCTCGAGGCGCTTAACGGCCTTCTCGCGCTTCTGCTTCTGGGAGTCCTCGTCGGCGATGATGGCCTTGAGCTTCTCGGCCTCGGAGGGGAGGTCGATGGCAGCGAGCAGGTCGCGGACGGCCTCGGCACCCATGCCGCCCTTGAAGTACATGGAGTAGTAACGGGTCATCTCACGGAACAGCGGCTCATCGGAAATGAGGTCGCGCTCGCTGAGCTTCATGAAGGCGTTGAAGGCGTCCGTGCGGAGCTGCTTCTCATCCTTGCACTCTTCCTCGATGTCGACGATGCCAGAGGCGATCTCCTCGGGGGTCAGCGGCTCCTCGTCGGAGAACTCGTCAAAGTTCTCGGGGTTGCCCTGCTCCTTGAGGGACTCGATCTGGCGGGCGCACTCGGCATCGATCTCTTCCAGATCGGCGGCGAGCTCCTCGCGCAGGTCGTCGGCGTCGGCCTCGCGAGCCTCGTAGTCGACCTCGGTGATGATGTAGCTGGCAAAGTACAGAACCTTCTCGAGGTCCTTGGACTTGATGTCGAGCATACGGCTCATCGGGAAGCTCGTGGGGCTCTTGAAGTACCAGATGTGGGACACGGGAGCAGCGAGCTCGATGTGGCCCATGCGGTCGCGACGCACCTTGGCCGAGGTGACCTCGACGCCGCAGCGCTCGCAGACGATGCCCTTAAAGCGGATGCCCTTGTACTTGCCGCAGGAGCACTCCCAGTCCTTGGCGGGACCGAAGATCTTCTCGCAGAACAGGCCGTCCTTCTCGGGCTTGAGGGTACGGTAATTGATGGTCTCCGGCTTCTTGACCTCACCGTGCGACCAGGAACGGATCTGGTCGGCGGAGGCAAGGGAGATCTTTACCGAGTCAAAATCAGTAGCTTCGAAATCTGCCACAGTCAACTACTCCTTATCAGTGGTCGTGGCGGCGACAGCCTCGGGTGCCTCGGCGGTCTCGGCATCCTGGGCCTCGACGTCGGCGTCACCGCCGGCGAGCGCAGCCAGGTCGTCGAGAGCGGAGGTCTCCTCGGCGGTCACAGGGGCGGAGGCGTCCTCGTCGGCATCGTGCATGGGCTCGATGTCCAGTGCGAGGGAGCGAATCTCCTTAACGAGAACCTTGAAGGACTCGGGGATACCCGGGACAGGAACGTTCTCGCCCTTGACGATGGACTCGTAGGTCTTGACGCGGCCCACGGTATCGTCGGACTTGACGGTCAGGATCTCCTGCAGGACGTTGGAAGCACCGTAAGCGTACAGTG
>CABUZE010000077.1 GCA_902495955.1 uncultured Collinsella sp.
ATCGACGGTCCCGTCGAGGAGGTCAACGACCCCATGCCGCTCGCCGACAAGTTCCGCGCCTTTAAGTTCCACGTGGTGGAGCTCGCTGACGGCAACGACTTCGATCAGATTCGCGCCGCTTTTGCCGAGGCCCGCGCTACCAAGGGTCAGCCGACCGCCATTATCGCCGAGACCACGAAGGGCAAGGGCGTCTCCTTTATGGAGAACCAGGTGGGTTGGCACGGTAAGGCCCCCAACGATGAACAGTTTGAGCAGGCCATGGCAGAGCTCACGGCCGCCGGAGAGGAGCTCTAGGATGGCAGACGTCAAGAAAATCGCCACGCGTGTAAGCTACGGCGAGGCCCTCGTCGAGCTCGCCAACGAGCACGATGACTTTGTGGTCCTCGACGCCGACCTGGCCGCCGCCACGCAGACCGGCAAGTTTAAGGCCGCCTGCCCCGACCGTTTCTTTGATGTGGGCATTGCCGAGAGCAACCTGATGGGCGTCGCCGCCGGTATCGCGACCACTGGCCGCGTTGCCTTCGCGAGCACCTTTGCCATGTTCGCTGCCGGTCGCGCCTTTGAGCAGGTCCGTAACTCCATCGGCTATCCGCACCTTAACGTTAAGATCGGTGCCACGCACGCCGGTATCTCGGTGGGCGAGGACGGCGCCACGCACCAGTGCTGCGAGGATATCGCCCTGATGCGCGTCATCCCTGGCATGACTGTGATCGTTCCTGCCGACGACGTCGAGGCCCGCGCCGTGACGCGCGCCGCCTACGAGTGCGACGGCCCCGTGTATATGCGCTTCGCCCGTCTGGCCTCGCCGGTTATCAACGACCCCGAGACCTACAAGTTCGAGGTAGGCAAGGGCATCGTCATGCGCGAGGGCGCCGACGTCACCATCATCGCCTGCGGCCTGATGGTCGGCGAGGCGCTCGAGGCCGCTGAGCAGCTTGCTGCCGAGGGCATCGAGGCCGAGGTCATCAACATGCACACCATCAAGCCCATCGACGCCGACCTGATCGTCAAGAGCGCCACCAAGACCGGCCACGTCGTGACCGTCGAGGAGCACTCCGTGATCGGTGGCCTGGGCAGCGCCGTTGCCGACGTCCTGTGCGAGCAGTGCCCGACGCCGCTCAAGAAGATCGGCGTCAACGACACCTTCGGTGAGTCTGGCCCGGGCGCCGAGCTCCTGCACAAGTACGGCTTGGACGCGGCCAGCATCGTGGCGACCACCAAGGAGTTCTTGGCCTAGGACAAGACGAGGCAAAGTATCGCCTCAACAACCACATACAAGCCAGAGCAGGGGCGTCCCCAAAGAGGGCGCCCCTGTTTTTTCGGCAACAAACAAGACAGGCCCGCACCAAGCAAGGGCTTCCTCCGGGAAACGGGCCCATCCCAGCCAAGTGCAATTCAGCCCCCAAGCATAGCGCTGCTGCACCCAAATAAACCGCAGCGACCCCTTAGTTACCGCAGGCCGGGCACAGGGTTACTCTCCAAATCTTTCCGCAGGACGGAGGAGCCCCCGCCGCGCGAAGCGCGCAGCGGGGGCTCCGACATGTCCGAGGACGATTTGGGAGGCAACCCTGCGCGCGGCCGGTGAGACCAAACCCCGCCATGCTTCTTATGTGCAGCAAAGCTAATACTGCTAAAATACAAAGCGCTCATGTAGTTTAAACGCACGACGATAAGGAGCACCAGTGGGTAACCACTTCCGTACCTCCGGTGCGGGCGATGATGCCCCCAAGACGCAGGCAGGCGTCCAGGGCAGTCGTTTCGCCACTCCGGATTCAGAGGGCCAGCCTGTTGCTCAGGCCCCCGCTCAGCCGGCAGATCAGGCACAGCCGGCATCCGATCCCTTTGCCTACAATCCAACCAGCGATGTCGCGCTTTCCGGCACGGTGGGTTTTGAGCCCGTTCAGGCCGTGACCGCTCGCGTGGAGCAGCCTCAGGCTGGCGCCGCCGCGCCGCAGCCTAGCATGGCCGGCATTCCCGACCCCTTGGCCCCTGCGACGCCGGCTCCTCAGCCTGCGCAGTCCGGTCTCTTTGCCGCTATTCCCGACCCCACGCAGCCTGCTGCCCCGGTGGTCGAGAGCGATCAGGCAGCCGAGGTCGCAAGCCTCGATAACGCGCTCAACAACCCCGATTTTACGTCGGTGTTTGCGCCCATCGATCCGCAGGCCAGCCGCAAGAAGATGGCCAAACAGGCCGGTGTCGAGCCCGTCATCCTTATGGAGCATGTCACCAAGATCTATCCGGCACAGCCCAACAAGCCTGCACTCGACGACATCAACATCGAGATCTATCCGGGCGAGTTCGTCTTCCTGGTCGGTCACTCCGGCTCGGGTAAGACCACGCTGCTGTCGACGCTCAACCGTGACGTCAAGCCGACGAGCGGCCGCATCCTGGTTGCCGGTCAGGACCTCATGAAGATCAAGAACCGCAAGGTTCCGTTCCTGCGTCGCCAGATTGGCGCCGTGTTCCAGGACTTTAAGCTCCTGCCGCAAAAAACCGCCTACGAAAACGTGGCGTTTGCTCTGCAGTGCATCGGCAAGCCCAAGGGCGTCATTCGCAGCCAGGTGCCCGAGGTGCTGCGTCTGGTCGGCCTGGCCGATCAGATGGACTCGCTGCCCGACCAGCTTTCCGGTGGCGAGCAGCAGCGCGTTGCCGTCGCCCGCGCTATGGTCAACCGTCCGCCGCTGCTGATCTGCGACGAGCCCACGGGTAACCTCGACCCGGCGATCTCGCTGGGCATCATGAAGCTGCTCGAGCGTATTAACCGCACTGGCACCACCGTGATCGTCGCCACGCACGACCGCGAGATGGTCGATAGCATGCACCGTCGCGTGATCGCCCTCGAGGGCGGCCACGTTATCCGCGACCAGGAGAGGGGAGGTTACGGCAACTATGGCACCAACTAACGTGGGCTACTCCTTCAAAGAGGCAATCAGCCACTTCTTCCGTAACTGGACTACCTCGCTCGGCGCCGTCATCACGATCTTTCTTTCGCTGTTTATCATCGGCCTGTTCATCATGGGCTCCGCGATGCTGAACTCCGTGATCGGCACCGTCGAGGATCAGGTTGTCATCAACGCGTTCATTAGCGATGACGCCGATCAGGCTGATGTTCAGGCTTTTGAGGCCGAGCTTAAGACGTGGAATAACGTCAAGTCCGTGACCTATAAGGACAAGGACGACGCGCTGGCCGAGTATACGAGCAAGATGTCGGGCAACGCCGACGCCACCATGAGCGCGCTCGATGGCCAGAATCCGCTGCCGGCTTCGTTTGCAATTGAGATGGACGATCCGTCCAAGGTCGAAAGCACGGCCCAGAAGCTCAAGAAGAACGCCGACTTCCAGAAGATCGCGGATGACGGCGACGTCAACGCGAGCGTGCTGTACGGCCAGGAGGAAGTGAGCCGCCTGTTCCAGGTGACCAACTACATCCGCATCGCCGCCGTGGTGCTCGTTGGCCTTCTGACCTTTATCGCATTTATCTTCATCAACAACACGATTCGCCTTTCCATCACGGCGCGTCGTCGTGAGATTGCGATTATGCGTCTGGTCGGCGCCAGCAACGGCTTCATTCGTGGCCCGTTTATCACCGAGGGCGTACTGCAGGCCATTTTGGGCTCGCTGCTTTCCATCGGTGTTCTGGAGCTGCTGCGCAATCTGATGATTCCGCGTCTGCAGGAGAGCATCGGCTGGATGTCGTTTGCCCTGCCGATGCAGTACTACCTGGTGACCTATGCTGCGCTGATTCTGGTCGGCGTGATCATCGGTCTCTTTGGTTCTGCCATCGCCATGCGCCGCTACCTGCGCGTGTAGGCATGCTTGGAATTCATCCCTTCCAACGGGTCGTCTCTTATGGGGCGGCCCGTTTTTTGATCCCAAGGGGACGGCAGGAAAGCGAATCATTTGGGTAGACTCTTTGGAGTTCGTCATCGATAGTTAGGAGGCGCCATGGGGCGCAATAACAAGCATAAGCGCGGTGCCCGCAATAAGCGTGGGCCGGTGCGCAGCGAACGCCGTCCGAGCCTGACCGGGCGCGTGCAGCTCCATGAGCACAGTGCCTATGTCATAACCGAGAATGGCGACTACAAGGTCATGGGTCGCGGCAAGCGTGAGATCATGGACGGCGATACCGTTGCCGTGAGCATTAAGAATAGCCCGCATGGCGAGCGTCGCGCCGTGATCGAGGGCGTAGTTGAGCGCGCAGCCATAAGCGTGGTGGGTACGTACCAGACCGCTGGTCCGCTCGGTGTGATCGAGCCGCTCGATTCGCGCCTGAAGGACGACTTCTTCATTCTGCCCGAGGATACCTCGGCGGATCGTTTGGGCGTCCACCCGGGTGATGCCGTTGTCGCGCGCATTTTGACCTACCCGACGCGCCTGGAATCGGGCACCGTGACGATCGAACGCCGCATTGGCGGAGATGACGCGCCCGATTTGGGCGTTCAATATGTGATGGCGCGTTACGGCTATACCGATAGCTATCCCGAGGCCGCGCTGGACGAGGCCGAGGGGCTTTCGCTCGATGTGTCCGCGGCGCTTAAGGACCCGCTCCGCCGCGATCTGCGCGACCGCTTTGTCATCACGATCGACCCGGTCGACGCGCGCGACTTTGACGATGCCATTTCGCTTGAGCGCACGCCCGAGGGTGGCTACAAGCTGGGTGTGCATATCGCCGACGTTTCACACTATGTGGCTTGGGACGGGCATATCGATCTTGAGGCTCGCCATCGTACGACATCGGTGTATCTGGCCGATCGCGTGCTTCCCATGCTGCCCGAACGCCTGTCCTGTGACCTGTGCTCGCTTCGCCCTGACGAGGACCGTCTTGCGTTTACCGTCGATATCGAGCTCGATGCGCAGGGTCGCGTGCGGCATTACGATCCGTACCCCAGCGTGATTCGCTCGCGTGTGCGTATGGACTATGACGGCGCCGAGGCGCTGCTGGTGCGTGCCGGCGCGGTTGAGTATTCGGTGCTGGAGGGTGCAGCCGAGGATGTTGCGGCTGCCGAGACCTCGCGCGAGGAAGCG
>CABUZE010000078.1 GCA_902495955.1 uncultured Collinsella sp.
AGGACCCGAGAGGGCCGTGACAGTCCGAGAGTCATAAGGTTGATCGCGAGTTCCGCACGAGCCGGAGAGCACTTAATGTGCTCTCCGTGCGAGCAGGACTGTCCGAGCAGTCAACCTTATGCCTCTCGGACTGTCCCGGCCCTCTCGGGTCCTGAGCGCGACACACCGGACTGGGTTATCTGAATAAATATGGTGAAGGCCCCTTTCGGGGCCTTCTTTTTTATTAGAGGAATTCGCCTACTCGGTGGACTTCGGGTTGTAGGTCTACTCCGAATTGGTCTTTGACGGTTGCTTGGATGTGGCGGATGAGTTTGTCGACGTCGGCAGCGGTGGCGTGATCGGCGTTGACGATGAAGCCGCAGTGCTTCTCGCTCACTTGGGCGCCGCCGACAGCGTGGCCGCGCAGGCCGGCGTCCATGATGAGCTTGCCGGCAAAGTGGCCCTCGGGGCGCTTGAAAGTGGAGCCGGCGCTCGGCATGTCGAGCGGTTGCTTGTCCTCGCGGCGCTGGCGGTAGTCGTCCATGTCGGCCTTGATCATCGCGGCGTTGCCCGGGGCGAGGTTAAAGGTGGCAGAGAGCACGATAAAGCCGTCGTCGGCGATGCGACTCTTGCGATAGCCCAGGTTAAGCTCGTCGACATCGAACTCAATGATATTGCCACTGCCGCGGGTGCCGTCGTCGAGCGCGCGGGCGGGCTTATAGACGCGCACGGACTCCAAAACATCGGCCATGCAGGCGCCGTAGGCACCAGCGTTCATATAACAGGCGCCGCCGACCGAGCCGGGGATGCCCGAGAGGGGCTCCATGCCGGTAAGGCAGGCTTCGGCGGCAGCTGCGGCGACATCGGAAAGTAAGGCGCCGGCTGCCGCCGTGACGTGCGTGCCGTCGACGGTGATGTCGGAGAGGCCCTCGCCCAGCGCCACGACGACGCCGCGGATGCCTTTGTCACCGACGAGCAGGTCGGAGCCGTTGCCCACGATGGTGAGTGGCAGATCGCAGCGATAGCAGGTATCGAGCGTGGCGACGAGGCCCTGCTCGGTGTCGGGCGTGACAAAGCCATCGGCCGGGCCGCCGATCTTAAACGTGGTGTGCTCGCGCATGGGCTCGCTCATGAGCACGTTGTCCTCGCCGGCAACACCGGCGAGCGCGCAGAGCAGGTCCTCGTTAAAAAAGTCATTCTCGTGCATACGAATATCCGCCTTATGGTGGTCGTTTTCATTAATCGAATGCAATATACCCCACCCGGATGGATTTGGTGCAAAGTAACCTGACCCCAATGCATCACATGGCGCAAAGGGGTTAGGTTGCTTTGCGCCAATCGCGGCGATAAAACAGCCGTCTACCGGATTGGTAAAGTGTTTATCATCAAGGTAGAGGGACGGTCGCTATACTTTCAAGAGATTGCGCGAATACTCGGAAGGAGCGAGATGGGCAACAAAGTTACTCTCAAGCAGATTGCCCAGGAGGTGGGGCTTTCCCCCTCGTCGGTCTCGCTTGTCCTTAACAACCGGCCCTGTCGAATCTCGGAAGAAAACCGCAAGCTCATCAAAGAGGTCGCGGCGCGCAACCATTATGTTCCTAACCAGATCGCGCGTAGCCTGGTCATGCGCGAGTCGCGCACACTGGGCCTTATCGTTCCCAATATCGAGAGCCGCTTTTTTGCCTCGCTCGCCGGCCGCCTGGAAAAGCGCTGCCGCGAGGACGGCTACGCGCTCTTTATTACCAGCTCGGGTGGAAGCGCCGAGGACGATCTGGAGCTCCTGCGCCAGCTGGTGACGCGCGGCGTCGATGGTGTGTTCTTGGTCGTGGGCGACGAGTTCTCGGACGACCGCGCCCTGCGCGAGGAAGTCAGCCATCTACCCATCCCGGCGGTAATGGTCGACCGTGCCATTGAGGGGCTCGAGTGCGACAAGGTGATGTTCGACCACGAGATGGGTGGCTATATGGCCACCCGCTACCTGATCGAGCAGGGCCACCGTCGCATTGCCTGCTTGGTTAATGCGCGCCGTTCCAATACGGGTCGTAAGCGTCTTGCCGGCTACGAGCGTGCACTGCGCGAGGTGGGGCTGCCCATCGATGCGCGTTTGGAGTTTGAGAGCGAGTACTACATTCCGAGTGCCTACGAGGCCTCGGAGGCGGTGCTCGCAACTGACGCCACCGCCGTGTTCGCAAGCTCGGATAACATTGCCCTCGGTCTGCTCAAGCGCTTGCACGAGATGGGGAAGAGCATCCCAGGCGATATCTCGGTCGTAAGCTATGACAACTCGGCGGCCGACGTTCTCTTTGAGCCGGCGCTGACCGCGATTGAGCAGGATCCTGGTGTCCTCGCGGAGCATGCTTTTGGCTGCATGTCCAAGCGTCTTGCCGGTAGGGGCGGTAGACGTGCCGAAGAGGTCGTTCTGGAGCCGGCGCTTATCGTTAAGGACAGCGTGCTCGAGCTTACTAAACACAACTAAACGCGTTTATCAATTTACAGAGACTGAATGTGGAGCACCTGTGACAGACAATGCCGCAGGTGAATGTCTGCTTTTGCCTGTCCATATGGCAAATCAGTATGCTAAAACGTTTTTTCACCATGATAAAACGTTTTAGCAAATATACTAGTCCCAACGAAAGGTTGCCGTATCGGAGGGTGACCGCACAGCGAAGGGACATAAACAATGGCTAAAACACTGGGGACGCCGTGGCAAAAGCTGGGCCACGAGGTACCGGCTTCCGAGCTCGAGGGCGTCGACCTGTATTGGCGCGCATCGAACTATCTGTCCGTCGGTCAGATCTACCTTCGCTCTAATCCGCTCATGCGCCCCGACTTTGTCGACGAGAAAACCGGTGAGGTGCGCGACTTTGGTCGCCCGGACGTTAAGCACCGCCTGGTCGGTCACTGGGGCACCACGCCCGGCATCAACTTCCTGTTCGGCCACGTCAACCGCCTTATTGCCGACCACAACCAGAACGCCATTTTCTTGATGGGCCCGGGCCACGGTGGCCCCGCCGGCACCGCCCAGTCGCTGCTCGATGGCACCTACCGTGAGATTCGCCCCGACATCACCAATGACGAGGCAGGCCTGCAGAAGTTCTTCCGCCAGCTCTCTTATGTCGGAGGCATCCCGAGCCATTTTGCGCCCGAGACGCCTGGCTCCATCCACGAGGGCGGCGAGCTCGGCTACACGCTCAGCCACGCCTACGGCGCCGTCATGGACAACCCGAGCCTGCTGGCCGTGGCCGTGGTGGGCGACGGCGAGTCCGAGACCGGTCCGCTCGCGACCTCTTGGCAGTCCAACAAGCTCGTGAACCCGGCAACCGACGGAATCGTCCTGCCGATCCTGCACCTCAACGGCTATAAGATCGCCAACCCCACCATTCTTGCCCGCGTGTCCGATGAAGAACTCACCAAGTTCTTTGAGGGCATGGGCTATAAGCCGCACTTCTTTGTCGCCGGTTTTGACGACGAGAGCCATGCAAGCATCCACGAGCGTTTTGCTGCCCTGTTTGAGCAGGTCTTCGATGAGATCTGCGACATCAAGGCCACCGCACAGGCCCAGGCCGCCGCAGGCGAGACCGTGGTCCGCCCGGCCTACCCCATGATTGTGTTCCGTACGCCCAAGGGTTGGACCTGCCCCAAGCAGATTGACGGCAAGAAGACCGAGGACTCCTGGCGCGCGCATCAGGTGCCGCTGGCGAGTGCCAAGGACACCCACGAGCACTTCCGCGTGCTGCGCGAGTGGCTGCGCTCCTACAAGCCCGAGGAGCTCTTTACGCCCGAGGGCCAGGTGCGCCCCGAGGTGACGGCCTTTATGCCGACCGGCGAGCTGCGCATTGGCGCCAATCCCAACGCGAACGGCGGTAAGGTGCGCCGCGAGCTCGAGTTGCCCGATATTCACGCTCACGAGATTCCCGTCGCCGAGAAGGGCCACGGCTGGGGCTCCACCGAGGCCGCCCGCGTCTTTGGCGAGTACACTGCCGACGTTCTGGCCAAGAACATGGACGATTTCCGCATCTTCGGTCCCGACGAGACCGCGTCCAACCGCCTACAGGCTGCCTACAAGGTGACCAAGAAGCAGTGGGATGCCGGCTTCTACGAGGACGAGGCCAACGACGAGCTGCTGGCCGGTTCCGGTAAGGTTGTCGAGCAGCTGTCCGAGCACCAGTGCGAGGGTTTCCTCGAGGCCTACGTGCTCACCGGCCGCTCCGGTGTGTGGAGCTCCTATGAGAGCTTTGTCCATGTGGTCGATTCCATGGTCAACCAGCACTGCAAGTGGCTCGAGGCAACCAAGCGCGAGATCCCGTGGCGTGCTCCCATCAGCGGTCTCAACATTTTGCTGTCGAGCCACGTGTGGCGCCAAGACCACAACGGCTTCTCGCACCAGGATCCCGGCTTTATCGACCTGCTGCTCAACAAGGCCAACGACACGCATATCGTGAATGCTTACTATCCCGCCGACGCCAACATGGCGCTTGCTGTGGCCGAGCGCGTCTACCAGTCCACCGACTGCGTTAACGCCATTTTCTGTGGCAAGCAGCCCGCCCCCACCTTCCAGACGGTCGACGAGGCCAAGTCCGAGCTCGCCGAGGGTGTCGCGACTTGGGAGTGGGCATCGACTGCCGACTCGCTCGCCGAGGCCGACGTCGTGGTCGCCACGTGCGGCGACGTGCCGACGCTTGAGGCCCTGGCTGCAACCGATATGCTGCGCAAGCTGGGCATTAAGGCGTGGTTCGTCAACGTTGTCGATCTGCTCAAGATTCAGAACGTCTGCGAGAACGACCAGGCCATCAGCGATGAGCGCTGGGTTGAGCTGTTTGGCTGCGGTGAGAAGCCCGTGCTCTTTGCATTCCACGCCTATGCCGGCACGATTCGCCGCCTGATTTGGAACCGCCCCGGCCACGACGCCTTCCGCGTCCACGGCTACGAGGAGAA
>CABUZE010000079.1 GCA_902495955.1 uncultured Collinsella sp.
CACCAGTTCAGGCCAGGCGAAGGCGTGGAGTAGCATGCATTGACGACGGCCTGCTGCTTGCCCGAGCCGGCATTCTGCTGCGGGGTGCCGCCGGCATACGAGCCGCCACCCGAGCTTGAACCACCCGAATAGGAATTGTTCTTGTTTGCGGCAGCCGCGGCAGCGGCAGCCTTCTTGGCAGCTTCCTCGGCCTGAGCGGCAGCGAGAATCTCGGAATCGCGCTGGGCCATGAGCTCCTTAACATCATCGGAAAGGCCGTTCAGAACCGTCTGGACCTCCTGCTGCTTGGCCTGCATGTCCTGCATCTGAGCAGTCTGCTGGTCCTTGAGCTTCTCCAGGTCGGCCTTCTGCGACTCGAGCTCGGACTTCTGCGTATCGAGCTCTTTCTGGATGGTCTGGATGTCCTCGATGGCGTCACGGTCGCTCTTGTTGATCTTCTCGACGTAATGCGCGTTGGCGACGAGCTCCTCAAACGAACCAGAAGCGAGCAGCAACGACAAGATGTTGGTGCCGCCCGACTTATAGCTGGCGGCAACGCGATCGGAAAGATCGCTGCGCTTCTCTTTGAGCTCGGCCTTCTTGGTGTCGATCTGAGCCTGCGTCTCGTCAATCTGGCCCTGTACGCCCTCGATATCGCTGAGGGTCTGGGCATTCTTGTTGGCGAGCGTCGCGTACTCATTAGCGATGCTGTCGAGCTGGGCCTGGACCTCGTCGAGCTGGGCCTGGGCGGCATTCAGTTTGTCGGTGGTTTCTTGGCTGGCCTCAGCCGCATGGGCGCGGGCGGGCAGGCCAAAAAGAACAGCCGCGGAAGCAGCACCGAAAAGAGCCTTAAGGGCAGTGCGGCGCGAAAGCTCCTGCGTAAAGATGGAATCGTTGTTTGGTGACATATGTACTCCGTTACATGCTTATTTATATGTCGCTCAACTCAAACATATTAACGCACATCGCGCTTGTCCCAACTATTTCCACGAACGGCTGGAAAAGCATGGTCAGCGGCTCGCAAATACGTCCCACACCAAAGGTAAGGATTATGCAAATAACACCCTATGAGTACGTTAACATCAATCCTCTGGTTTTCCTGCCCCGCGTGTTTTGGGCGCCCCCAGCTGCGCTATACTCCCCTCAAGAAGTGTTCCTGATTCGATAGGAGACTACATGTCCAAAGCACTCGACCCCAAAGACACCTGCGTCCTCGTTACCGGCGGCGCCGGCTTTATCGGCTCGCACACCGTCGTTCAGCTGCTCGAGGGTGGCTACCAGGTTGTCGTCGTCGATGACCTCTCCAACTCCAGCGCCGTTGCCATCGCCCGCGTCAAGACCATCGTGGGCGACGAGGCCGCCAAGAACCTCACCTTCTACGAGGCCAACGTGCTCGACCGCGATGCGATGAACAAGATCTTCGATACCCACCAGATCGACCGCGTCATCCACTTCGCCGGCTTTAAGGCCGTTGGCGAGTCGGTGAGCAAGCCCGTCGAGTACTACCACAACAATATCGAGAACACCCTGGTGCTCATCGATGTCATGCGCAACCACGGTTGTAAGTCCATCATCTTCTCGAGCTCTTCGACCGTCTACGGCGATCCGGACAATCCGCCCGTCACCGAAGAGGACCCCAAGAAGCCCGCGACCAACCCCTATGGTTGGACCAAGTGGATGATTGAGCAGATCCTCATGGACGTCCACACCGCCGACCCCGAGTGGGACGTCGTGCTGCTCCGTTACTTCAATCCCATCGGTGCCCATCCGTCGGGCCTGATCGGCGAGGACCCCAAGGGCATCCCCAACAACCTGGTGCCCTACGTCGCCCAGGTCGCCGTCGGTAAGCTCGAGGCCGTTCAGGTCTTTGGCAACGACTACCCCACCCCCGACGGCACCGGCGTGCGCGACTACATCCACGTGTGCGACCTGGCATCTGGTCACGTTGCCGCCCTCAACTGGATGAACGGCAAGACCGGCGTCGAGATCTTTACCCTGGGCACCGGCACCGGCACCTCGGTACTCGAGGTCGTCGCCGCCTTCTCCAAGGCCTGCGGCAAGGAGCTGCCCTACGTGATTCGCGAGCGCCGTGCCGGCGATATCGCCGCCAACTGGTGCGATGCCTCCAAGGCCGAACGCATGATGGGCTGGAAGGCCCAGTACGACATCGCGGACATGTGCCGCGACAGCTGGAATTGGCAGAGCCATAACCCCAACGGCTTCGCCGACGCCGAGTAGATAAAACCTACATAGCGTTCTTGCCCCGGTCTCACGATGTGAGACCGGGGCTTTTTTCATGGCGCGTAACCATTTACCGAAAATGGGCCAACTTTTTTATCTTGCCCGTACATGTTTAAACAACATGTTCTACAATAGATGTATCGAATCAGAACACCGGGGGCGGACTGCTCTTCCATCGGCAGGCTGACCCCACAACAAGAAGGTTGGTGAGCGCATTCATGGAGCGTGCAAGCGGTGTCCTCATGCCTGTCTCATCTCTGCCAGGACCATACGGAATCGGCGGCTTTGGCTGGAATGCCTACGACTTTGTCGATTTTCTTGCCTCGTGCAAACAACATTACTGGCAGATTCTGCCCCTTACGACGACGAGCTATGGCGACTCGCCCTATCAGTCGTTCTCGGCCCGTGCGGGCAACCCCAACTTCATTGACTTTGCCGAACTCATCGAGGCCGGCTATCTGGAGCAGTGCGATATCGACGGCGTGTACCTGGGCTCCGACCCCAGCAATGTCGCCTATGGTGCCATCTTTGGTGGCCGTCGTCAGATTCTCGACCGCGCCGCTGAGCGCTTTGCTGCCGACAAGCCGGCCGATTTCGATGACTTTATCCAGGCCAACGAGGACTGGCTCATCCCCTACTGCGAGTTCATGACCGTCAAGGAGGAGTGCGGTCTCAAGGCATTTTGGGAGTGGCCCGAGGAGCTCCGTACCCGCGGTGAGGCTTCTGCCAAGGTCTGCGCCGCCCATCCCGCGCGCATGCTCTACCACCAGATGACGCAGTACTTCTTCGATCGTCAGTGGAGTCGCCTCAAGGCCTATGCCAACGAGCGCGACATCCTCATCATCGGCGACCTGCCCATCTATGTCTCGCGCGACTCCGTCGAGATGTGGGCCACGCCCGAGCTCTTTAAGATCGACGCCGCCGGTAATCCTGTGAGTGTCGCCGGCACGCCGCCCGACCAGTTCTCGGCCACCGGCCAGTACTGGGGAAATCCCATCTACGACTGGGACGCCATGGAAGCCGACGGTTTCTCCTGGTGGGAGGGCCGCATCCGCGCCGCCCTCGACATGTACGATGTCATCCGCCTGGATCACTTCCGCGGCTTCGAGGCCTATTGGGAGGTGCCGTTCTCCTCACCCGATTCGTCCTACGGTTCGTGGACGCAGGGCCCCGGCCTCAAGTTCTTTAAGACGCTCGAGGAAAAGCTCGGCACGCTGCCCATCATCGCCGAAGACCTGGGCTTCCTCACCCCCGGCGTCATCGACATGCGCGACAACTCGGGCTTCCCCGGCATGAAGATCTTGCAGTTCGCCTTTGAGGGCACCAACTCGTACTACCTGCCGCACAACTACATTGCCAACACCGTCGCCTATGTGGGCACACACGACAACGAGACGGCGCGCGGTTGGTTTGAGGGAACGGCCACCCCGCGTCAGCGCGAGCAGACGGCCCTGTACACCCACCAGCAGGCAGGCGAGCCCATGGCCGATGCACTCAACCGCACCATCGCCGCCAGCGTGAGCGATACCTGTATCTACACCATGCAAGACCTGCTCAACCTGGGCAACGAGGCACGCATCAACACCCCCGCCACCCTGGGCGGCAACTGGACCTGGCGCATGCTCGATGGTGCCATCACCCGCGAGCTCGAGCACAAGCTCACCGACTGGACCGAAACCTACTTCCGCATCCCGTCGGAAGCCGAAATTGAGCTTCCCCAATAGGAGCCACCGCAGCCGACCCCATTCCATCGTGCGGACGCGTCCGTTTTCCCCGCGCGAGGCCACTCCAATCCCTCTCGCGGGCTTCTTTTGTATTTCTGACATGTAATCAACCCATCACAGGAGGAAACATGCCCCGTATCAATCTCGCAGAACTCGCCGAGCAGTCCTTCGGAACTTCGCTCGAGCAGCTCGATGACCGTCGTATTTATAAGCTGCTGGTCAAGCTCGTGCAGGAGCACTCTGCTGCCTGTCCTCTCAACAACGGCAAGAAAAAGCTCTACTACATCTCTGCCGAGTTTTTGATCGGCAAGCTGCTCATCAACAATATGATCGACCTTGGCATCTATGACGAGGTTAAGGACCAGCTCACCGCCGCGGGCCACGACCTCAACAAGATCGAGGAGTTCGAGGTCGAGCCGTCGCTCGGCAACGGCGGCCTGGGCCGTCTGGCCGCATGCTTCTTGGATTCCATCGCCACGCTGGGCCTTACCGGCGACGGCGTGGGCCTCAACTACCATTACGGCCTGTTCCGCCAGCGCTTTGTCGACAATCAGCAGAAGGCCGTCCCCGACGAGTGGCTTGGCGAGCAAGACATCCTGATCGACGACGACCGCTCCTACACCGTCGAGTTCGGTGATTTTGCCGTTACTTCCAAGCTCGTCAACATCGATGTGCCTGGCTATGGCCAGCCCGCCAAGAACCGCCTGCGCCTGTTTGACCTGGCAAGTGTCGACGACGGCCTGGTCCCCGGCAGCTCCATCGACTTCGACAAGACCGAGATCGCCAAGAACCTCACCTTGTTCCTCTATCCGGATGATTCCGACGAGCAGGGCCGCCTGCTTCGCATCTACCAGGAATACTTCATGGTGAGCAACGCCGCCCAGCTCCTGATCGACGAGGCCATCGAGCGCGGCAGCAACTTGCACGACCTGGCCGACTACGCCGTAGTCCAGATCAATGACAC
>CABUZE010000080.1 GCA_902495955.1 uncultured Collinsella sp.
AGGATGTCATGGCCGAGGTTTGGCGCTTCTTTGCGCATGAGGACGATTTTGCCGATATAGACGAGGCCGGCGCGTGCGAGCGCTTGGGCCGCGCGCTGTCGTTTCCGACCATCTCGAGCATGGATGCCGAGGCGGTGGACTGGCAGCCCTTCGACGACCTGCGCGCCTATATGCAGCAGGCCTGGCCGCACGTGTTTGCGGCGGGCGAGGTCGAGCTTATCGACCATTCGCTGTTGGTGACGCTTGCCGGCAGCGACCCGGCTCTTAAGCCCGTTATGCTCATGGGCCACATGGACGTGGTCCCCGTGGTGCCCGGTACCGAGGCCGACTGGACGCATGCCCCCTTTAGCGGGCACGTGGACGACACCTACATCTGGGGCCGCGGCGCGATCGACATGAAGGACCAGGTCGCAGGCATTCTCGAGGCTGTCGAGTATGCGCTGGCGCAGGGTTGGCAGCACGAGCGCACGCTGCTCCTGGCCTTTGGCCAGGACGAGGAGACGACGCAGTACGGCGCAGGCGCCATCGGCCGCGCGCTCGAGGAGCGCGGCATTGAGCTTGAGTACCTGATCGACGAGGGCGACTACCGCGTCGTTCCGGCTGCCGAGTACAGCGCGGGCAAGGGTTGGCTCATGCACGCCGACCTGGCTGAGAAAGGTTATGCCGACATTGTGCTCAAGACGAAGAGTGAGGGAGGGCATTCCTCCAACCCCTACGGCGGCACGTCGCTCGAGGTGCTCAGCCGCGCTATCGCCGCAATCTGCGATATCGAGTGGCCGACGCGCGTGACCGACTTGCTTGCCGCACAGCTCGTCGAGCTGGGGCTTTACACGGCCGACGAGATTGCCTCCAACAAGGACGCCATCGTTCGCGAGTGCCTCGCTAGCAAGAAGCTCTATCCGCTGGTGACGACCACCTGCGCGCCCACGCAGATCGAGGGTGGCAGCACCGGCGCCAACGTAATGCCGCAGGATATGTGGGCCAACATCAACTTCCGCATGCTTGAGGGCACGAGCGTGGCCGACGTTGTGACGCGCTGCCGTGAGGCGGTTGCCGGGGCGGACCTTGCCGGTCGTGTCGAAGTGGAGCTGGGCCCCGGCAGCTCCGAACCCTCGCCGTCCCCGCGCATCGGTGGTCCCGGCCTCGAGGCGGTTCGCTCCATCGCCGCCCGCTATTTCCGTGATCCAAAGGGGACGGCGGAAAACGGATTATTCGAGCCAGTGGCAATTGTGCCCTCGACCGTGATCGGTGCGACCGACGCTGCCAACTACCAGCACATTTGCCCTGAATGCATTCGCTTCTCGGCCTTTGTGGTTGATGACGACGAGTGCGATCGCGGCGTCCACGGCACCAACGAGCGCATCACCCGCCGCGCCTATCTCCAGGGCATCCGCTTCCTCATCGCTCTGCTTCAGGCGCTCTAAAATGTGACAAAGCGACAGTCCCTTTGCTAGCCGTTGGGGACGTTCTTAAACGACTAGTCGTTAAGGAACGTCCCCAACGGCTACGTCCAATCATTCCGTGCGGGTTATATGCAGGTTTGCTTGCGCACGCTATCATATATGGGTTAGACCGCAACTATGTACCCCATACGCGAAGGGATGCGCATGTATCTGAAGATCGACATGTTCTAGCCGGGCTTACCCCCGCAGTGGCGCCGCGCGCCCCATCAACTCTGCCGATTTTCACCTTCACGCATATAAAGGAGTCCCGCCATGCGCGACAAGCTCGAAAAGATCATCAAGGCCTACGAGGAGCTCGAGAAGAAGCTCTCCGACCCGGCCGTCGCCTCCGATATCAAGGAGTTCACGCGTCTCAACAAGGAGTACGCGCACCAGTCCGACCTCATCGCCGCCTCGCGCGAGTACATCGGCGCGCTCGATGACATCGAGGCCGCCAAGGAAATGCTCCACGATACCACCGATGCCGATGAGAAGGAGATGCTCCAGATGGACATCTCTGAAAACGAGGCCAAGCTCCCCCAGCTCGAGGAAGACATTAAGTACATGCTCATCCCGAGCGACCCCAACGACGACAAGAATACCATCGTCGAGATCCGCTCCGCCGCCGGTGGCGACGAGGCGGCCATCTTTGCCGGCGATCTGTACAAGATGTACCAGCGCTTCTGCGAGTCGCGCGGCTGGAAGACCACCGTGCTCGACTCCAGCCCCAGCGAGGCCGGCGGCTTTAAGTCCATCGAGTTCAAGGTCGAGGGCGACCGCGTCTACTCCGTTATGAAGTTCGAGTCCGGCGTGCACCGTGTCCAGCGCGTCCCCAAGACCGAGTCCCAGGGCCGCATCCAGACCTCCACGGCAACCGTCGCCGTGCTTCCCGAGGCCGAGGAGATCGACGTTCAGATCAACCAGTCCGACCTGCGCATCGACACCTACTGCGCCTCCGGCCCTGGCGGTCAGTGCGTTAACACCACCTACTCCGCCGTGCGCATCACCCACCTGCCCACCAATACCGTGGTGCAGTCGCAGGAGCAGCGTTCCCAGATCCAGAACCGCGAGGTCTGCATGCAGATGCTGCGTGCCCGTCTGTACGAGATGGAACTCGAGAAGCAGCAGGCCGAGCTCGGCGCCGAGCGCCAGAGCCAGATCGGTCACGGCAACCGTTCCGAGAAGATCCGTACCTACAACCAGCCCCAGGACCGCGTGACCGATCATCGTATCGGCTTCAACTCCACCTACAACGGCGTCCTTCTGGGCGATCAGCTCGGCACCGTCATCGAGGCACTTGCCGCCGCCGAGCGAGCCGAGAAGCTGGCACGGGCTGTTTAAGTTACGGCGTTTTACCAAACGCCGTAACTGCTCGACGCTGCGCCCTTAGGTTCCGCCGTTCTAACGAACGGCGGACCAGCTGACGCTGCGCGCCGCCCAGAGCGACAATTTGTCATTCGAAAGGCAAGGCATGACCAGGAGGTCTATGCCTTGCCTTTTTCATGCCAACTTGTTCGCTCTGGACGTCGCTCGCTGTCCGCTTTCTACCTGCGGCGTTCTCTTGGGTAGTCATTGGGGACGTTCTTAAATGACTAGTCAAAAGGGACATTCTTGCGGCACTTGGCAGTTGGGGACGCCCCTTTTGTGCCGGCAGATGGGGACGGTTCTTTGTGGCTGGCTGCGAAGACTGTCCCTGACAGCTAGTCGTTTAAGAACGTCCCCAATGACTAGGTCGGGCACATTGCTTTGTGAGTTTATTCAATCTTCTTTAATAGCAATTAAGTTGTTTACCTGCTTAAATTTACTTATCATTTTTAAAAATAATGCTCGAAAAATCGTCCAAGAAGTCGCGGGGCGATTTTTGACGCGTCGTGCGTCAAGTGATTTGGCAAGTTCTTGGTTAGATATTGGTCAGGTTTGGGGCAACCTTGCCAAAAGCTTGACGGATTCAAAGATAGACGTCGACGAATGGGCACTTTGAGCGAGCCCGGCTCAAAAAACTGGGCTGATTCTCGATAATCGCTTCCAATCGTCCCTTGCTGCGTGCCGCCCTCGCGTACAATCTGCTCCGACATTCGCGCGCCGCCCGGCGCTTAAGAGGGGAGGACCCCATGGCAAACGAGATCTGGACCATCAAGCGTTGTCTCGAGTGGACCAAGGAGTACCTGGCCGAGCGCGGCGAGGAGCATCCCCGTCTTTCTGCCGAGTGGCTGCTGTGCGCGGCAACGGGCCTGGCGCGTATCGACTTGTATATGCGCATGGACGAGACGCTCGGCGCAGCGCAGCTCGAGACCATGCACGCGGCCGTCGTCCGTCGCGCGAAGGGCGAGCCGCTGCAGTACATCACCGGTAGCACGCAGTTTCGCATGATCGACGTCGCGTGCGCCCCTGGCGTGCTCATCCCGCGCCCCGAGACCGAGATGCTCGTCGAGGAAGTCCTCAATTATCTGGATGCCGAGGTGCTGAGCCCCGAGGCCGCCGCCCGCCAGCGCGTGGAGCTGCCTTGGAACGATGAGGTCGAGCAGGCTCGCAAAGCCGAGGCGGCGCTGGCCGACGAACGCGCGACCGCCGAGCGCCGTGCCGCCAACCTGACGGCCGCCGATGAGGCTGCGCTGGGTAGCGACGTGCTCGGTAGCCGCGCCTATGCCGAGGAGCTAGCCGATCGCGAGGCCGAGGAAGCCGCGCAGGCAGCAGAAGCCGAAGCCGCCGAGCCCGAGCTCGACGAATACGGCATCGCCATTGAGGGTGCCGACCAGGAGACGGCTTCAGCTCAGGATGCTGCTGCGCCCGCCCCAGCCGAGCCCCGCACTGCCCGTGTTCTCGAGGTCGGCTGCGGCACGGGCTGCATCTCGCTCTCGCTTGCCTGGGAGCGTCGCGGCCACGTCACCTGCACTGCTACCGATATCGAGCCGCGCGCCATCGACCTTGCTACCAAAAACCGCGATGCGCTTGGCCTCGCGTCCGACGAGGTCGCCTTCAGCCTCACGAACCTGGTGAGCTCCATTCCCCACGAAGAGTGGGGCACCTTTGACGTACTCGTCTCCAACCCGCCCTACATCCCCACCGATGTCATGCGCTCGCTGCCGCACGAGGTCAAGGACTTTGAGCCCGATCTGGCGCTCGAGGGCGGTGCCGACGGCCTCGATATCTTCCGCCGCCTGCTCAACGCGGCGCCCTACATGTTGCGCGCCGGTGGCCTCTTTGCCTGCGAGCTTTACGAGGGTGCCCTCGATGCCGCGGCCGAGCTCTGTCGCCAGGCAGGCCTTTCGGACGTGCGTATCGTCCACGACCTCACCGATCGTCCCCGCATCGTTCGAGCCATCGTCACCGAGCCCAAACAGCGTATTTAAGCTGAATAAATAGACATTTGCGCAAGTTTGTCCTTGCAATATACCGTAAAACTTCTACTATTGAAGGAGAAATGTATGTCATATCAGCTGCATCGGAACCGTAT
>CABUZE010000081.1 GCA_902495955.1 uncultured Collinsella sp.
CGCCGTCGCGACGGAGATGCTCTTTGGAACCGCCACGTACCTGCCGGTCAAAAGCGCCGTGCTCGACCTCGATGCTGTGCGCGCCTCGACGTCGCTGCCGCTAGTGACGCCGCCGGTCGAGATTGACGGGCACAAATACGTCGACGGCGGCGTAGCCGATTCGGTCCCCATCGAGCACGTGCTGGAGGAAGCGGGCTTCGATCGCGCGGTTGTCATTGTCACGCAGGACCGCTCGTACGAGAAAAAGCCCTACGAGTTTATGCCCGCCGCACGTGCCCGCTATGCCGACTACCCCTACCTGCTCGAGGCTATCGAGACGCGCCACGACCGCTATAACATCCAGCGCATGCATCTATGGAAGTATGAGCGCGAGGGCCGTGCGCTGGTCGTTGCTCCGCAAAAGCCGGTCGAGGTCGGCCATGTCGAGCACGATCCGGCAAAGCTCCTCGACCTGTATATTCAGGGCCGCCAGGAGGCAAAGCGATTGCTGGGAGATATCGAGGCGTTTGGCGAGCGCTAGCGGCGCGAAGTCATGACCCATGGACGACATGTGCAGAAACTCTGGTCGGAACCAAAATACCTGTTGACTCGGGCGGCGAGCGGGGTAATATGGACGGGTTACTTGCAGAGCCCCGTGAATCTCTGTAACAACACGTACTGTACATGGAGGAGTCTAAGTGATTTCGAAATCGACTCACTACGCCAAGCAGGGCGAGGTCCAGCGCAACTGGGTTCTCGTCGACGCCGATGGTGCTGTCCTGGGCCGTCTTGCCACCCAGATCGCAATGATCCTGCGCGGTAAGAACAAGCCCCAGTTCACGCCCAACAGCGACTGCGGCGACTTCGTTGTCGTCATCAACGCCGATAAGGTCCAGCTTACCGGTAACAAGGCCGACACGAAGACCTATTATCGCCACAGCGGCTACAACGGCGGCCTCAAGGCTGAGAGCTTCCGCCAGGCTATGGAGAAGCACCCGGAGAAGGTCATCGAGCGCGCCGTTCGCGGCATGCTGCCCAAGACCACCCTCGGCCGTGCCCAGATGACCAAGCTTAAGGTCTACGCTGGTGCCGAGCATCCGCACGCTGCCCAGAACCCCACGAAGATTGAGCTGGAGGCTTAAAGATGGCTGAGAACACCGTTGTCTACCAGGGTACCGGCCGTCGTAAGAACGCCGTCGCCCGCGTCCGTCTCGTCCCCGGCACCGGCAAGGTGACCATCAACAAGCGTGACGCCGAGCAGTATTTCGGCCGTCATCAGCTCGTTGAGAACGCCCTTGCTCCCTTCAAGGTGACCGACACCGCCGGTCAGTTCGACGTTATCGCTCTGTGCGATGGCGGCGGCATCTCCGGTCAGTCCGGCGCTCTGCGCCTGGGCATCGCTCGCGCTCTTCTGAACGCTGGCGATTACCGTGCTGACCTCAAGAAGGCCGGTTTCCTTACGCGCGATGCTCGCGTGGTCGAGCGCAAGAAGTACGGCCTCAAGAAGGCCCGCCGCGCTCCCCAGTTCTCCAAGCGCTAAGGTTTTATCTCCTTACGAGATACAATGTACAAGCGGGGCCTGCCGATTGCTCGGCGGGTCCCGCTTTTCTTTTTCGACTAGGGTGGGCGACTGCGTTTTGCCCACTTGGGAAGGAGCGATCCTATGCCCCAGAACATCTTCGGTACCGACGGCGTCCGTGGCGTCGCCAATGCCGACCTTTCGTGCGACCTCGCGTTTCGCCTGGGCCGCGCGGCGACCAAGTTCCTTGGCCCGGACATCTGCATCGGCCGCGACACGCGTCTTTCGGGTACCATGCTCGAGAGCGCGCTGACCGCCGGCATTATGGCCGAGGGCGGCCGTCCGCATTGCTGCGGCGTTATCCCTACGCCGGCCGTGGCGCTGCTCACCGTCCAAAACGAGCTCGACGGCGGCATCGTCATCTCCGCTTCGCACAATCCGCCGGAGTTCAACGGCATCAAGTTCTTTAGCCGCAAGGGCATGAAGCTTCCCGATGCTGTCGAGGAAGAGAGCAGCGCCTGGGTCATGTCCGAGGAAGCCATGGCTGCCGACACGCTGCCGACCGGCGCCGGCGTGGGCCACATCATCAAGATGAAGGACGCCCGCAAGGCATATGTCGATCATGCCATCAGCACGCTCGACGGCCTTAAGCTCGACGGCCTGGTCGTTGCCGTCGACTGCGGTCACGGCGCTTCGTGCCAGACCACGCCTGCCGCGCTGCAGCGCCTGGGCGCCACGGTGCATGCCATCAACACCGATTACTGCGGCACTGACATTAACGTCGAGTGCGGCTCCACGCACCTTGAGCCCCTGCGTGAGCTCGTGTTGCGCACCCACGCCGATATCGGCCTGGCCCACGATGGCGACGCTGATCGCGTGCTGTTCGTGGACAGTGAGGGCAACGAGATCGATGGCGACTACATCCTGGCCATCTGCGGCTCCGACCTTGCTGCTCGCGGCAAGCTCGCCAACTCCGAGATCGTCTCGACCGTCATGTGTAACCTGGGCTTCTCCATCGCAATGAAGGAGCAGGGCTTTGAGATGGTCCAGACTGCCGTGGGCGACCGCTATGTTCTTGAGCGTATGCTCGAGGACGGTGCCGTCATCGGCGGCGAGCAGTCCGGCCACATCATCTTCCTGGAGCACAACACCACCGGCGACGGCTTGGTGACGGCCCTGCAGCTTCTGGCCGTGCTCAAGCGCACTGGCCGCACGCTCACCGACCTTGCCGGCATCATGAAGAAGTACCCGCAGCTGCTCGTCAACGTGCATTCGGACAACAAGGCCGGCCTGGACGATTGCCAGCCCATTTGGGACGCCGTCGCTTCCGCCGAGAAGGAGCTCAATGGTCGCGGCCGCATCTTGGTGCGCCCGAGCGGTACCGAGCCGCTGGTTCGCGTTATGGCCGAGGCCGAGACGCACGAGCTGACCCAGCGCGTTGTCGACGACATCGTCGAGGTTGTCAAGCGTGAACTTCCCTAATGGTCAATAACGGGTGCCAAGTGGTAAACTGTTAAGGCTATTTTGATTGATTGGTATGTCCGAGGGGGAGCATGTTCACTAAAGTCCTAAGGTCTTTTGGTATGCGTGGTCGAGTCCTTACGCTGGATGCTCCCATCTCGGGCGACGTCATTCCGTTGTCGGAGGTCAATGACCAGACGTTTGCCACCGGCCTTTTGGGCCAGGGCGTGGCGATTCAGCCTACCGGCACGCGCGTGATTGCGCCGGCAGACGCCAAGGTCGAGGCCATTTTTCCCACGGGACATGCCGTTGCGCTTAACACGGTCGATGGTCTGGACGTGCTCATCCACGTTGGTTTGGACACTGTTCAGCTCGAGGGCAAGCACTTTACCGTACATGCGCAAGTGGGCGACATCGTCCATAAGGGCGATGTGCTCATCGAGTTCGATCGCGAGGCAATTGCTGCCGAGGGCTACGATGTGACGGTTCCTATCTTGGTGTGCAACTCCGTTGAGTTCTCGAGCATCAAGGGCTCCGTTGGCGAGCATGTCGAGGAGATGGACCAACTCATCGTCGCTCGCGAGCGCTAATGAGCGCGCTTGGCCTTTAGCCTACAATTCGAACACGTTTACGGAGGGCGCCCTTGAAAGAGGGCGCCCTCCGTGGCAAGATGGGATTTGTCCGAAGCTAAACAGCTTTGGGTCACCGTGGACGGGCAGGGGCCTCGACGCGGCTAGACACGAGACACATACATTACGCGACCTCGCCCTGGTGGCCGCACACGTTGGTTGCGGCCGACGCGGGCCGCGGGCAAGTGCTTGTAAGGGGAGCCTTGCCTCTCTTGTACGAGAAAGGACGCGTAATGAAGATCATTAAAGCTAAAGACTACGAGGATATGAGCCGCAAGGCCGCCAATATCATCTCGGCCCAGGTTATCCTCAAGCCCGATTGCGTGCTGGGTCTTGCCACCGGCTCCACCCCGATTGGCGCCTACAAGCAGCTCGCCGCTTGGTACGAGAAGGGTGACGTCGACTTTGCCGAGGTCAGCACCTACAACCTCGACGAGTATCGTGGCCTTTCGCACGACGATCCCCAGAGCTACCACTACTTTATGCGTGAGAACTTCTTCGATCACATTAACATCGACCTGAACAACACGCATGTGCCCGATGGCTCCAATCCCGACGCTGCCGCTGCCTGCTCTGAGTACGACAAGATTGTCGCTGCTGCCGGTTACCCTGATCTGCAGCTGCTCGGCATCGGTAACAACGGTCACATTGGCTTCAACGAGCCCGATGACCACTTCTCCAAGGGTACGCACTGTGTCGACCTTACCGAGAGCACTATTCAGGCCAACAGCCGCTTGTTCGACAGCATCGACGACGTGCCCCGTCAGGCCTACACCATGGGCACTCAGACCATCATGTATGCCCGCATGATCCTGGTCGTCGCCAACGGCGAGGCCAAGGCGCAGGCCGTACATGACATGTGCTATGGTCCGGTTACTCCCCAGTGCCCTGCCTCGATCCTGCAACTGCACACCAACTGCGTTGTCGTTGCCGACGAGGCCGCCCTTTCGCTCTGCAAGTAGCGATAGCCTATCACCTCGACATAGCTTTGCCGAAGGCCTCCGCTTTGCGGGGGCCTTTTTGCTGAGCGCGCGCCGTGTGCTTGACGAAAATCTTGCCGCGAACTTGACGGGTGCGTCAGGTGCAGCATGATTCATTCCATAACAGATACTATGCATAAATGCTATGAAAAGGTCGTAGACGGTAGCTGGCGTTAGGTGAGTTGCGCAACACAATTGAACAGCGCTCATTTGAGGTACACTGCCAAAGGATGGGACAAGCTGGCAAGCGCATTGACCTGCGCAAAGACTGATTGGTTGGGGGATAAGTTTCAATCGGACCACGCTGAACAAAA
>CABUZE010000082.1 GCA_902495955.1 uncultured Collinsella sp.
GCGGCGGCCACGGCATCGCCCCAAAAGACCGAGGTGTCGACAAAGACCACGTCGGATTCGCGGCGCAAAACATCGAGCAATAGCTCCACCGGACGTGCCATGAGCTCAGCCTTCTCGGGGGCCGCGACAGGTCCCCAGAGCGTGACGCCCGGGGCGACGCGCATCGATGCGGCCACGATATCCGGCTCGGCAAGTGCGCCCGCCGCCGACGGCTCGATAAGCGTCGCCATATCGTGCGGGGCATCGACACCCAGCAGATCGTATAGGTTTCCAAACATGAGGTCCAAGTCGAGCACAGCGGCACGCAAACCCAACAGCGACGCCGCATGCGCCATGGTGGCAACGATCGTCGACTTGCCGCAACCGCCCGAACCCGAAACGGCGCAGACGACCGGTGCCCGACGCGATGGAACCGAAGCGTCCGCCGACAGCGCGGGGGCTGACGGTGCAGGAACCGGCGACACGGATGCGGGCGACAACATCCCCGTCTCCCCCGCCGCGGTCACGCGCTGAGCCCAAGCCGGCATGGCAGGCTGCCCGGGCTGCGGTTCCGAAGCCAAAGACGCAGCGGCACACGGCTCGCCAGCCCCGGCAAAACCCTCGACCTCGTCGAGCTCATCGGCCAGATTTACGCCGTGCACGTATCCCATATCTTCAGCCAGAACGTCATCGCCATACGGTACCGGCCCTCCAGCGTCATCGTATGCAAGGGGGTCCCGGGGGCGCCGACCATGCTCGGCTTCCGCTTTTCCACATTCATCAACACGCGGGCCTCTTGTAGCGCGAGGCGCCCCGGGTTCCCTATCAGCAAAAGCATCGGGCTCAATCGTCATGCGCCGATCGGAATCAACCGTTCCCTCACCCGCGCGCCCGTTGCCGCACAAACTGTGCGCAGCGATGACCTCGGTCGCCCCTGCGCGAAACAACCCTTCGATATCCGACGGGTCGAGCGTCTCGATCAACACGACGACACGACTCACACGGCCCTCGGCCGTCAGGCGCGCAACGGTCTTTCGCACGTCTTCGGTATCGAACAGAGACGCCGCGATGATGGCGGCACCGCGGCGCGACGGAAACGCCCGCGCCATGGATACCAGCCCGTCCAGGTCGCCCACGCGAAGCACCTGCGCGCCCACATCGCGACCCTCGACTTCCTGCTGTAGCAGCCCGTAATCACCGCACGCGCAGCACGCAAGCCAGATCGCCTTCATCACTCGTCGCCTCCGCTCTTTTTGCCGCGCGCCGTGGCGGGAATCGTCAAGCTGACCGTTCCCTTTCCCGAGGCTCCCAGCAATTCCTTGACATCTTCGGGGTCTGCCGCCAGCGTCACCCACTCGATCTTGCCTTCACGCGTGGTGCCGGCATCTTCGCTGGTATCGATCACGTACGCTCCGCACAAACGATCGGTCACGCCATCTTTTTGCACGTACACGTCCACATAGCTGCCCACGCCCGTGGCGCCGCCGACCGAGTGCTCGGCATCGACCGCCACCGAAACGGCAACCTTGCCTTTAGGCACCTCGAGCTTGTGGCTCTCGGCCTTGGTGTAGACATTGCAAATCACGGCATTTTTTGGAATGCGCGAGGTCGTCACGTCGCCGCGCACCTGACGCAGCTCGGTCGCCGCATCACGCGGCAACAGACTCGCCAGCCATTCCTGAGTTATGACATTAGTCTCGTCGAGGGTCTCGCCCACATCGATATCGCGCGCCGCGACGCACACCTCAACGCGGTCGCCGCCGTATTTTGCCAAAGTCTCGGCCTGGGCCTGCTCGGCTTGCGAGCGGATCGACGAGCCGTAGACCATGCAGAGCGCCGCGGCAAGCACGCCCGCGACCAGACTGATGGCGATGCGCTTGCTCTTGTTCACGGCCGCTCCTCTCAAGGTAGCACCGGGCAAATGCCCGTACCACCATTGTCTGGGCGACCAGGGCGCAAAGCGGCGCAATCGCAATCTTGGTTTTACGTGTCAAACCAATTGCTGACCAAAAGCTGACCAGCCCGTCAAGCTCGTGGCAAGGTTTTGGTCAGAACGTCGGCAAAACGCATTTTTCGAGGCGCTTTGGCAGCAAAAAAGCCGCCTCCCAAGCAGTTAGGAGACGGCTGTCATAGGAAAGTTCAATTACAGATGGACATCGGGATCGAGTATTTGGGCACTCACGCGCATGGATGACGCCAGGTTTTGGAACGTCTCCAGACGCAGGCTGTCGATCTGTCCGGCATCTTCGGCCTCGCGAACGGCGCAACCCGGCTCGTGAGTGTGCGTGCAATCGCCAAACCGGCAAGCGCGCGACGCCTCGACGATCTCGGGGAAGGCACGCGCCAGACCCCGCTCATGCCCCACAAGCGGCAGGCTGCGCAGGCCCGGGGCATCGGCGATCACGCCGGCGTCACCCGGCAGCGCCACCATCACGCGTGCAACCGTGGTGTGGCGACCTTGGTCATCACGCTCGCGCACGCCGCCAGTGGCCAGCGCATCGTGGCCCAGCAGCGCATTGAGCAGCGTCGACTTGCCGGCGCCCGACTCGCCCAAGATCATGGCACAGCTCCCAGCCGGCACGCAGGCGCGAACCTCGTCCAGGCCGAGGCCCTCGGCAGAAGACGTCACGATCACGCGCACGTCCGGACCCACCAGACGGCGCACGCGGTCCAGATCGCGCTCGAGCTCATCGGCCTCGCAGCGGTCGGCCTTGGTGAGCACCACCACCGGCTCGGCATCGCAATCGAGCGCCAACACCAGTGAGCGCGCCACGCGATCGAGCAGCACCTCGCCGGCGCCGAGCGCCTGCACGATCAGCACACTGTCAACGTTAGAGCAGAGCACCTGGCGCTCCCCGCGGGCACGGCCGCGCCAGCGCTCAAAGCTCGTACGGCGCGGCAGTACGCACTCGATGACGCCCATGTCGTGCCCGGGAGCACGGCGAACCGCCACGCGGTCGCCCACGGCGGGCAGCAAGACCTCGTCCTCGCCACGCGACTTGGCAAACCCTACGGCATGCTCGGCACGAAACGTGTCATCGTCAGTTGCCACCAGCGGAAACCCGCGGTCCAGGCGCACCACGGCACCGAGCTGCATCTGCTCGGGCTCCTCGGCCTGAGCGCAAAAGTCGTCAAATGCAGCCTGCTGAGCCGCATCGACCGGCAGGTCATCGAACGCCGGAACATCCTGCAGCGCGTCAAGCCCCGGTACACTCGCCAGCAACTCCTCAGCAGATGCAGGGGCTTCGGTCGCGAGCTTCCGACGACGATCGCGCTTAGCCCGCGCCCCCGTCGTCTTTTTCTTCGCCTTAGCCTTAGCCTTGCCCACAAACGCCTCCCAGCACAAAACCACACAACTGAGCAGGTATTTTAAATCAAAAAGAGCTGGCCGGGCAAAGCCCTAAATCAAAAAGAGCCGGTCGAGCAAACGCTCGACCGGCTCACAAACTTTCCCTCAGCCCTTTATCATCCGCGCGGGAGAAAAGCCAGCAAGGATACCGTAGGGCCCACCCGCCGGGAGGGGTTTCCTAAGGGCACATCCCGCAGCCGCAAAGCGGCGAGGACGTGCCCGTGGAAACCCCGCAGGCGGGCGGGCCCGGACAGGAACGTTACTCTTTTTCGACCGCGCGCATGATCGCCTTGTAGATCTCCATCAGCGGGATGATCAGGAAGGCCAGGCACAGGGCGGCGATAACGCCCTTGAGTTCAAGCGTCACAGGGCCAAAGAACATCTCGGCAAGCGTCGGCTGCACGGTTACGATCACCGTCAGCACCAGCGCCAGCGCGGCCGAAGCCCACAGCCACTTGTTCTGCTTCTTCATGCTAAACAGCGACGCACGACGGCTGCGCATATTAAAGCAGTGGAAGATCTCGACCATGTTGAGCGTGATGAAGGCCATCATCACGCCTTCCTCGTCGGCATTACCGGCGATCATATCGGCGATGTGGATGTAGCCCATGTCAAAGTACACGCCCACAAAGAAGCTCGCCAGCACCAGCACGGTGATGATTAGGCCCTGGACCACGCAGTCCAGACCCATATGTCCGGCAAAGACACCGTCCTTGGCGTTGCGCGGCTTGCGCTTCATGATGTCGCCCTCGGCGTCCTCCATGCCCAGCGCGAGCGCGGGGAAGCAGTCGGTGACCAGGTTCACCCACAGCAGCTGCACCGGCTGGAAGATGGTAAAGCCGATGAGCGTGGCGATGAATACCGAGAAGACCTCGGCAAGGTTGGCCGAAAGCAGGAACTGAATGACCTTGCGGATGTTGTCGTAGATGCGACGGCCCTCTTCGCAGGCACCGATGATGGTGGCGAAGTTATCGTCGGCGAGCACCATATCAGCGACGTTCTTGGTGACGTCGGTGCCAGTGATGCCCATACCGACGCCGATGTCGGCGCGCTTGATGGACGGGGCATCGTTGACGCCGTCGCCCGTCATGGCCACGATCTGGTCGCGCGACTTCCAAGCCTCGACGATGCGGGTCTTGTGCTCGGGCTGGACGCGGGCGTACACGCCGTAGTCCTCGATGTGCGCGTCGAGCTCCTCGTCGCTCATGCGGTCGAGGTCGGCACCGGTAATGGCCTGGCTGCGGTCGGCGACGATGCCCAGCTGCTTGGCGATGGCCACGGCGGTGTCGATGTGGTCGCCCGTGATCATGACGGTGCGGATGCCGGCGTCGTGCGCCTCGCGGATAGCGTCGGCCACCTCGGGACGGACCGGGTCAATCATGCCGGACAGGCCACAGAAGACCAGGTCATGCTCAAGCGCAGCGGGGCTGCAGTCGGCGGGAACCTCGGTGTAGGTGCGGCTCGCCAGCGCCAGCACGCGCAGGGCCTCGTCTGCCATGGCCTTGTTGGCTGCCACGAGCTCGGCGCGACGCTCCTCGGTCAGCGGGACGAC
>CABUZE010000083.1 GCA_902495955.1 uncultured Collinsella sp.
CCAGGTCTTCGAGCAGGGCAAAGAAGCCGGTAAGGAAGTCGATAAGGGCACGACAATCTCGTACAAGGTCTCGAGCGGCCCGGATACCACGTCCGTCCCCGATCTGACCGACATGACCGAGGCCCAGGCGCGCAACGCCCTCGATATGGCAGGCTTTGGCGTCGACGTGAGCTACCAGGAAAACGACTCGGTTACCGAGGGTACCGTAATTAGCTGGAACCCCAGCGGCAAGCAGAAGCCCGGCGCCACGATTACCGTCGTCATTGCCAAGAAGTCCGGCAAGGCCACCGTCCCGGGCAACCTGTACGGCAAGAGCATCTCCGCCGCCGTCACCGCGCTCAACAACGCCGGTTTCTATAACATTGGCTTCTGTGCCCAGAACGGCAATCCCGTAAGCGGTAACGAGGATGCCACCGTTACGGGCGTCTCCCCCACCGGCAAGCAGTCCACCGACAGCACGATCACGCTAACAGTCGCACTTTCTGGCTCGGGCTCGGGCTCTGGCTCGGGCACGGGCGACGATTCCGGTACGACCAACTAGTCGCCACCCCACCGCTCATCACGGCTCTCGCCGCAAACATATTCGCTCACAGGCGCCCGCTTGCTCCCCCAGCAAGCGGGCGCTTCGTTTTTGACATGACATGAACCAGAAGAGCCCGGCACCATAGCGGTACCGGGCTCGATATTCCTCTGGTGCCCCCGGGCGGATTCGAAAACTCCCCCCGCGGGAAATTGGTGACGCGGGTGTCGACGGCAAGAATCCGCCGACGGCCCCCACAAACCAGAAACGGCGCCGCTCTCGCGACGCCGTCATAATCTTCTGGTGCCCCCGGGCGGATTCGAACCGTCGACACCCGCTTTAGGAGAGCGGTGCTCTATCCCCTGAGCTACGGAGGCATGTTGTACTAGTGTAGCAGATTTACTGCATTGCCATACGTCGCATGACCAGACTTCGAAGTTGCGGTGGATTAGTTCCTGTCCGAAACATCTAAAGCCGTATTTAGGAACTATTTCACCGCAACTTATAAGGAGCTAGTTACCTTTGTGGAAGAGGTTTTTGATAACGGAGGGGATGCTCTTGGCACCCTTGGCCGTTACATCGATAAAGTCGGGCGAACGCACGAGCTTATCCTCGTCGACGTACTTGCGGACAGCACGAAGCGTCTCTTTGTCGTCGCGCGTCGAAAACGTAAAGTGACCGTTGTCCTTGGTGAAGATGGCAAAACGCGTGATCTTCTTGGTGCCGCGTAAAACCTCGGCGGCAATATAATCGACCTCGTCCCACGGGATTTGAATATAATCCTCGGGATTGCGCTCGTTGTAATACTCGAACGCCTTATTGCCCACCATCACGTTACCGTGGCTGGTAAGCCCCATCAGGCAGGTTGCCGGCGTTGCCAGATCGACCGTGCTGTTCTGAGATTGCGCCATGCGCGCCTCGCCCTCCAAATAAAACAATCGGACCGCATCCAGTGTACCCACCGGGTGCGGTCCGTTTCAATGGCTCAAAAGCCCTTGCCTAGCAATTCTCGGTCTTAAGCCGAAACGTGCTTACATGAAGCCGCAGACGCGACCGATGATGCCGATGGCGAAGAGAGCCAGGATGATGACGATCGGGCTGACCTTCTTCTTGAGGAGCTTGCAGACCAGCAGGGTCAGGCACACGGCGGCAAGGCCGGGGATGAGCTGATCGAGGTTGGCCTGAAGCGTGGTGACCTTCACCTGATCAAGGGCGTTAGCACCGATGGAGTTATACATCGTCAGTGCTTCCTTGACACCCTCGGAACCGGAGGGCAGGTTAGCCCAGTCGATAAAGGCGCCAGCAGACTGCGTGACCTTGGAGACGACCGGGGTGAAGGAGATGGACACCCAGCGCTCGACCAGGGCGCCGATGATGAACATACCCAGGATGGAAGCACCCTCGGTGACCTTGCCCATCAGACCGCCGGAGAGGTCCTTGGCGATGGAGGAGCCGACCTTGTAGCCAAACTCCTGCGTGTACCACAGGAAGGCGTAACGGATGATGTTCCACGCGAAGAAGAACAGCAACGGACCGGCGATGCTGCCGGACAGGGCCAGGGAAGCGCCCAGAGCGCCCAGAATCGGGCGAAGGGTGAACCAGAAGGCGGGGTCGCCGACACCGGCGAGCGGGCCCATCATACCGACCTTGACGCCCTGAATGGCGACGTCGTCAATCGGGGCACCGTTGGCGCGCTCCTCCTCGAGAGCGAGAGTAACGCCAATGACGGGGGCGGAAACATAGGGGTGGGTGTTATAGAACTCCAGGTGGCGCTTAAGAGCGGCAATCTGGTCATCCTTGCTGGTGTAGAGCTTCTTGATCGCAGGGATCATTGCGAAGCACCAGCCGCCGTTCTGCATACGCTCGTAGTTCCACGAGCCCTGAAGGAACTGATGACGGAAGCAAACCTTCTTGCGGTCAGCCTTGGTGAGCTGAATCTTGTTCTCTGCCATATGTATCACTCCCCTCCTACTCGTAATCGTTCAGAATGTCGCCGAGCGGGTCACCGGAGCCGCCGCCCATGCCGCCACCCTGCTTGGCCAGATCCTTAAGGCCAAGGTAGATGAGGGCAAGGGAGATGCCGATGAGGCCAAGGGCGATCAGCGTGAGCTGAGGGATGGCAGCAAGGACAAAGCCGAGGATGAAGAACGGCCAGGTCTCCTTGGTGGCCATCATGTTGATGACCATGGCGTAACCGACGGAAGCGACCATGCCGCCGCCGACAGCCATGCCGCCGGACAGCCAGTCGGGCATAGCGTTAAGCGCGTTGGTAACGGCCTCGGCCGGGATGATGCACAGAAGTACTGCCGGGATGGCGATACGAAGGCCCTGCATGAGGATGGCAGCGTACTGCCAGCGCTCGATGCCGGAGAAGTCGCCCTTCTCGGCGCAACCGTCCATGGCGTGAGCGATAGCGGTAGCAATGGTACGGCAGATCATGGTCAGGAACAGACCAGCGACCGACAGCGGGACGGCGACGGCGATGGCGGCGGTAACGGCCTTTGCCGAATCGGTGGCGCCACCGTTGAGGGCGAGCACCATGATGATCGAAGAAGCGACCGAGGCCAGAGCGGCGTCAGGCGCGACAGCGGCGCCGACGTTAGCCCAGCCAAGGGCCATCATCTGGAGCGAACCGCCCAGGAGGATGCCCTCCTGAAGGTGACCGGTTACGAGACCGATAAGCGTGCATGCCACGAGCGGCTGATGGAACTGGAACTCATCCAGAATGCCTTCCATACCGGCAAGCAACGCGACAATCGCAACAAGCAGAATAGTGATTGCAGACATGTATCGGACCCTCCTTTACTATGCTTGAGCGGCCAGTTCGGCCTTAGCTTTCTTCAACATGGCGTCGAGATCCTCAGAGGAATCCGAAGGAACCTTGCGGACCTCGAACTTGACGCCCTTGGCCTTGAGGGCCTCGAGAGTCTTGACGTCGTCATCGCCCATAGCGACGGCGTTGGTGACGACGACCTTGCCCTTGGAGTGAGCCATGGAACCGATGTTGACTTCCTTGATGTCGACGCCGGCCTCGATGGCCTTAAGCAGATCCTGCGGGTTCTCGAAGAGCAGCATGGCCTTGGTGTCACCAAAGCGCGTGTCCTTGACGACCTCGGCCATCTTCTTGATGGGCACGACGTTGGCATGGACTCCCGGAGGGGCAGCCTGCTCGATCATGGTCTTGCGGAGCTCGTCGTGAGCAACGCCGTCGGAAACCACGATGATGCGGTTGGGGTTGATCTGCTTGGTCCACGTGGTGGCCACCTGACCATGAAGCAGACGGGTGTCGATACGGACGTGGGCAATCTTGATGTGCCCGTCGCCGATGACCGTTCCCGGAGGGATGGCGCCTGCAGGAGCAGCGGCGGCCGCAGCCGGCTTCTTCTCCTCGGGCTCCAGAGACTCGGGCTTGACGCGCACGCCAGCCTTAGCCTCAGTCACGAGATGTTTTGCGATCGCATGTGCAGTGTTCTTTGCGTCAAAGCGCTGCGAATATGCCTCGATGAGCATAGGCAGGTTGACACCGGTGACGATAGCCCAGGAATCGTGGCCCTCGATGAGCCCGCTGATCTGGTTGAACGGCGTGCCGCCCCACAGATCAACGAGGAAGAGCACCTGCTCCTGGTCCTCGAAGGAAGCGACTGCTTCCTCGACCTTGGCGCGGAAATCGTCGGGGCCCATGCTCGGCTCGAGCGAGACCACGGCAACAGACGGCTGATCGCCAAAGACCATCGAGCCCGTCTGCTTGATTCCAGCTGCCAAGTCCCCATGGCTAGCAAGAACAATACTTACCATCACATAACCTCCTTTTTGTCTACGTATTTCCTACACGACATGAAAGGAGTATACCTGTTTGGATTGTGGAATTATAGCTAAATTCGCAAAAGGTTGGATTATTTGTTTAAACGTCTAGGTTTGTTACAAGTTGATTACGTTACTGCTTTTTGACTCATTGCACGACAAGGCGTCGCTCATCAAGCTATGTATTTTATAGATACAAGCAAGCTGTTCATTAATATCGATATTAAGCAAGTGCGAATGTGCTCGTACTGTCACTATTTTGTTTAAACAGACATGGCTTGACTATTTTCGTGACTTATGTTCTAGCGCAAGTAGTCGTTGGGAACGTTCTTGTTTGACTAGTCATGTAAGAACGTCCCCAACGACTAAGGACTAGACGATGCGGAGGGGGTTGGCGGCGTCGACGGCGTCGGGAGCGTCGGAAGGGCCATCGGGGGCAGCGCCTGCCGGGTCCTCGTCGGGTGTCGCGATCTGCTTGAG
>CABUZE010000084.1 GCA_902495955.1 uncultured Collinsella sp.
AGCGCTCAGTATCCGAGCCAAGCGGCGGTTAGCGGTCTAGGATAGGACGGGGCTAAAGTCGAAGCGCAGCGTCATGAGGCGCTGTGGGGACTCGATGGCCGCGGCAATGATGTCGGCATCTCGTGCACGATCGAACCCTTCAAGTTCCATTTGATAGGGGAAGTCTTCTTGGATACCGATGCGACGAGGAACCAAAAGCTTGGTTCCGTCGAATTCTTCGGTTCGCGTTCCGTCTGCTGCAACGGAATAAAGGTGCAACTTGGCGGTCGTTGTGGCATCAAGTGCCGAGATAGCTTGGATGTCGTTCGATGCGCTCCTTGCTCCCACTGCTGTAAGTGCCGTAGGCGCGACGACTTCACCCGAAGGCAAAAAGACGAGCTCGACGGTATTGGGGAACGCGATGACGATATTTTTGCGGCGGGGCGCATTGGCAGCGACTGGCTCAATGCTTGCGGCATCGACGGTTTCCGTGTGGTCGAGCGCGACCATCATGCAACAGTTGCCTTCGTCGACATCTGGGGGAGCGGCAAATTCCAGGCCGTCTTTCGGTTGGGGATTGCCTGGTTCGGTGGCGGTGCCGCCTGGCTTCTCGAGAGGGGCCGCAGCGTTGCCTTCTGATGATGCATCGTCTGCATCGTCAACATGCACCGGTGCGTCTGCGATCTCGTCTTTGGGGGGTTTGTCATTATCGCTCGATATAGGAGCAGCAATCCCGACGGACCCCACTCCGTGCCATGTCATTTGGAGCAGCGCCGGATCGGCGAGAATGCGATGCACGCCCGGCTCCTGGGTATCGATATTGATGGGGGCGGGTTCTGATCCGCGCGTGAGGTTAAGCGAGCCCTTCTGTCTGGTGCTTTGAGCTTCTTGGTCATCCGCGTCGCCAGCGTAGAACAGCAAAGGCGCATCTCCCGTTGCGATGGCTTCGGTGTTCGCCTTGGTCAGTCGCAGCGATGCCGTAAAGGAGATGATGGGCTGCGCGCCATCGACATTCGAGGGAACGCAGCCCAGGCATACACCCCCTCCTTCTTCATAGGCCGCGCTGTCGAAGACGACCTTCGCCCCGTTCGCCGAGTCATCGACCGAGTCAATATCGATGCGCAGCTCTAGGTCGCATGGGTCGCCATCGGCGTCGACTGCAGCCGATTTCCATGTGCAGATGGCATAACCTGTCTGGGGGCCGTTCTCCTTGTCCGGTCGCTTGATATCCACGACTATCGAGCCGACCGTATTGCGGCGAAGGCATCCCGAGGTTCGGATCGTGGCGTGCGCGAGCGAAAAACGTTGGCAGGCGACGATACCCGACGAATTCGCCACGGGGTTCAGAGCTTGCGGTAAGGAGTTTGCCGTGGCGGGCGTCGCCCAAGCGGCGAGAGGCGTACCGCTTACCAGTGCGCTGCAGAGCGCGGCGACGGGCAAAAGGTTTTTGGGTGCCATGGTTCTCCTATCTATTTCGCGTACTCCGGTCGTGCTTGGCTATTGGTTGCGTTTGATGTGCAGGCCAAGGCACGTCAGTCCTGCTCCCACCGTGGCGGCGCCTGTCGCAATGAGTTGCCGGGTGTCGCTCGTCTGAGCGAGCGGCTCGTGACGGCCGCCGCGATTAAGGCCCGAAAGGTCGACGGTCACTTCTGTGGCCGCCTGCGCTTGCTCTTGTTGAGCAAAGGCCATGGCAGGCGCGGACGCCAAGATGCCGACGATGGCGGCCAGTGCGATCGCCTTAGGACGTGGCGTGCGCACCGGGCTCGACCGTCCAGGTGATGCTTGCCACTTGATCTCCCGTACCGCCGGCGTGGTAGATGTCACGCGTGACGCGGGCGACGTGGCCGCTCACATTGAGCTTGATTTTGTCCGTTCCGTCGGCAATGCCCTTGTACTTCATGTCGAAGCTTACGTCTTTGGAAAGATCGAGGCCCGTAGTCTGAGTCGCCGAGCTGGCGTCCTTTTCTGCCTTATCGGGGCCAACCTTAAAATCGATGGAGTTCTGGGCCGAGCCCGTCTTTGCGTCTGCAACGATTGTCCAGTCGTTCTTGGCCGTGACCTTCATGTTAGTGACGTGGATACCATATGCCGAGAGGTTGTCGATGGTAATCGTCTTGTCGGAGGGTCCTACAAGCGTTCCGTCGGCTTGGGCGGCAAAGGGGATGACCGTTGGCGCCTTAAACGAAACATTGCTAATGTCGGCCTTCACCGTCACATCGGTGGTTCCAACGCGCACCTCTGCCATGGCCGCCGTTGGCGCGGCGCCCATCGCAAGTGCGAGCGTAAGCCCTGCGCCCACGGCGAGTGCCCTGGCTCCGCTCAGGTTCATGGGTGTGTTCATAATCGATCCTTTCTACTCGTCACGGACTGTTTCCGTGATGGTTGGACGAATGGGGACAGGGTGCGGCCCCTGCGAGCGCGTCGGCCACTAGCCTTCTGCCTGGGCCACCCGCACTTTGACGCGCGTCGGATTGCCGTGGGTGTCGTAGGTCTTGGCATCGAGTGCCTGAATCTCGATATATGCCTCGCCTTCTTGGATATCGCCGGCGGGGCAGGTCTCAACCGTCTTGCCGGCTTCGACCACACCGGACTCATAGATGGTCTCGTCGTTTTGAATCACGCGGAAGCGCTGGGGAAACTTGTTGTCTTGGACGTTTTGCACGTTGACGCGCAACTTGCCGCCTTCCTGCAGCTGTGCGACCGGCGCGACCGAGATCGTCATCATGTTGTCGCGGACGATGGCATCGAGCTCATCCTGGATTTCTTGGCGCGATTTACCCTCTGCCGTCGTGACTGAGGCGCCTGCTTCGGGCACGGGCTGCGACTGCCAGGCGTATAGCCCTACGGCGATGAGGGCGCAGACGATAGCCAGGCAGACAACGACGAGCTTCTTGCGACGCCCCAGTCCTGCAAGGCGGGGCGGCTTCTTTGCACTCATGCGGCGTCCTTGGTGGTGTAGACACGTGCGAACGTGGACGGGTCCGCTCCAAAGAGCATGTGAAGCATCAGGCGGCGCGAGTAGATGAGCTCGTCGAAGTCGTGAGGGAGCTCGATGTTGTGGATACGCGCGATGTGGTGGGCGAGCGCCGAGAACGACTCGGGGTCGCAGATAACATCGGTGGTGACGTGGTAGACCGCCGTATCGGGGAACGCCTCTTCGTCGAAAGGCAGGAGATAGGGATCGTCGTCGACCTCGATGGCGACGCCGTACTGGGGCCAGTAATATGCCATGGGAACCTCCCTGCTTCTGGGGCCAAAACTTCCATTGGTTTTGGCTGTCGATGCCGACCGTATCAGTCACTACTTGACCAATTTCTGACCAAATGCTTGACGGATTGACATCTCCGCAGGTAAAAGATGGCAAAAATAACTTCAACTTTTTTCGAGCGACAATTGCGTGGTCGCTGGCGGTAAAGCGACATGTGTCAAAAGCATCGTCTGCCGAGGAAACCTTGCCGCTCGCCGAATTGCACGAACGTAAAAATCGCCAATTATGGAGACGGTCTCGAACACGTCGACGAAACGATGCGGTAACATCTCCCTGCAAATACTGTAGTTAGCTAAAGGGGGAGTTCGCGTGTCGGCAACTATCAAACCCTTCACCGACGAGTTCGAAGAGTATGGCCGCGATGAGTCTCGCACATCGGGCGAGGCCTCGAGCATCTCGTTTCCGACAACGGAGGAAGAGGTCCGCGCCATTTTGAAAAAGCTCCATGCCGAGCGTGTCCCGGTGACGGTTCAGGGCGCCCGGACCGGTCTTGCCGCCGGCGCCGTGCCTCATGGCGGTCACATTCTCAATACTTCCCGTATGAATCGCTACCTAGGCATTCGCCGCGATGAGCAGGGCCGCTTTCTTTTGCGTGTGGCGCCCGGCGTCGTGCTGTCTGAGCTACGCAAGCAACTGGTCAAGAAAGTGCTGACGACTGCCGGCTGTGACCAGACATCGCTTGAGGCCTACGAGGAGTTCCAGGAAGCCCCCGAGCAATTCTTTCCTACCGATCCCACCGAGGCATCTGCCTGTCTGGGCGGCATGGCGGCATGCAACGCTTCCGGCGCCCGTAGCTACGCTTACGGCCCCATGCGCCCTCACGTCACGGGCCTTCATGTCGTGCTGGCCGATGGCGACCTGCTCGAGCTTCACCGCGGCGAGGTTTTTGCACAGGGTCGTCGCCTTTCGCTCGTCACGGTACAGGGCCGCACGCTCGAGCTCGACCTTCCCGACTACACTATGCCCAAGACCAAAAATGCTTCGGGCTATTTCGTTGCTGACGATATGGATGCCATCGATCTGTTTATCGGTGCGTGTGGCACACTCGGCGTTATCACCGAGCTCGAGATTGCCCTGCAGGCGGCGCCTGCGGTCGTTTGGGGCGTGAGCTGCTTCTTTGACAGCGAGGACAAGGCCGTGTCCTTCACCGATTCCGTGCGTCCCGTCCTGTCTCACGCGGCTGCCATCGAATATTTCGATGCGGGCGCCCTGGATATCCTGCGTCGTCAGCGTGAGCAGTCGACCGCGTTCGCCTCGCTGCCGGCGCTCGACAAAGACGCCAAGGTCTGTGTCTACGTGGAGCTCGACTGCGATGACGAAGCCCAGGCGACAGAGGAGCTGTATCACTTGGGGTGGGTACTGGAGCTTGCGGGCGGCAGCGACGATGCGACATGGGTCGCGCGCACCGAGGTTGATCGCGAGTGTCAGCGATTCTTCCGCCATGCGGTGCCCGAGAGCGTCAACATGCTCATCGACGAGCGTCGCCGCACGGATCCCACCATCACCAAGCTGGGCTCGGACATGTCGG
>CABUZE010000085.1 GCA_902495955.1 uncultured Collinsella sp.
GAGCAGTACTCCGATGACACCGGCTACAAGGACAAGAAGGGCGATGTTGGCTGGGACAAGCTCACTACCTTCGTCGACAGCTACCAGGCGGCGCTCGAGGGGCTCAACAAGGGCGATGTGAGCGACGTCGTCGAGTCGACCTATGGTTATCACATCATCAAGTGCACCGACTACTTCCATGTCGATAATCAGGTTGATGACATCAACCAGGTGCCCAAGGACATCAAAAAGTACGTCTCCAACGTGGTGAAGACGCAAGCGGCCAGCACCGCGTACAGCGAGTGGCTGGAGCAGTACAAGAAGGATGCCGACATCACCGTCAACCCCATGCCCAAGGACGTACCCTATAACGTGAGCCTGAAGGGCGTCATCAAGAACTCGACCGACGACGCGTCGACGACTGAGTAATCATGGGGCGGTGCTCGCGTGAGTGCCGCCAACGCTATTGAGGAGGATTTGCAGATGACCAACGAAGAGCTGCAGAAAGAAATGATCGCGGCCATGAAGGCCAAGGACAAGGTTCGCCTGTCCATCATTCGCCAGGTTAAGGCCGAGGTGAAGAATATCGAGGTCAACGAGCGCCGCGATGTGACCGAGGAAGACGTCAACAGCATGATCAAGCGTCTGATCAAGCAGACGAGCGAGACGCTGGAGATGTCCATCAAGGCCGGCACCGACCAAGAGCGTACCGACAACCTGACCGAGCAGGTCAAGATTCTGGAGAGCCTGCTGCCCGCGCAGGTTTCGGGCGAGGAGCTCGAGGCCCTGATTGAGCAGGTCATCGCCGAGCTGGGTGCCACGTCCAAGAAGCAGATGGGTCAGGTCATGGGTGCCCTGGGCAAGGCCACCGGCGGCAACTTCGATAAGCCTGCGGCTGCCAAGATTGTTGGCGCAAAGCTTGCGTAATTTGTTACGCGGTTTTACCAAACCGCGTAACGGCTCGACGCTGCAAACCCGTACACACGGCAATCTGACGTTCAATTTCAAGGGCGCGACCATAAGGTCTGCGCCCTTTCATTTCACGTCACCTTGCTCGCGTGTACGGGTTTTCGCTGACTTATGCTCAACAAGGGCGGTTGTATTATTTTCGGCGCTCATTGGGGACAGACTTAAATGAGTGCCTAATGAGCGGGTACTCATTTAAGCCTGTCCCCAATGAGTGGGTTAAAGGTTGCGGGTTCTTTACGGGAATGTAGTGTGGGCTGCGGAAACGTGGTTCTTTCCGTACAATAGTGCAACTCGTGTAAACGCAGGGAAGGGACATTCATGGCAGACATGATCGAGATCAAGCATCTCAACAAGTACTTTGGCGACCTGCATGTGCTCAAAGATATCAATCTCACCGTCAAGCGCGGCGAGAAGCTCGTAATGATCGGGCCTTCCGGCTCGGGTAAGTCGACGCTCATCCGTTGCGTCGATTATCTGGAGGAACCCACGTCGGGCGAGGTCGTCATCGACGGTACGCCGCTCACCAAAAAGAATCACCTGGAGATGGCTCGCAAGTATAGTTCCATGGTGTTTCAGCAGTTCAACCTGTATCCCAATATGACAGTGCTGGGCAACCTGACGCTCGCGCCCATCAAGCTGCAAAAGAAGGGCAAGGAGGAGGCGACCGAGATCGCCATCGCCGCGCTCAAACGCGTCGGCATGGCGCATAAGGCAGGTGAGTATCCGCAGAACCTCTCGGGCGGTCAGCAGCAGCGCATCGCCATCGCCCGTGCCCTGTGCACCAAGCAGCCCATCATCCTGTTTGACGAGCCGACCTCGGCGCTCGATCCCGAGATGGTCCAGGAAGTCCTTGACGTTATGATTGAGCTCGCGCAGGAGGATATCACCATGATCTGTGTGACGCATGAGATGGGCTTTGCGCGCCAGGTGGCCGACCGCGTCATCTTTATGGAGGACGGCCGCATCCTGGAGGAGGGCACACCCGAGCACTTCTTCGATAACCCCGAGAACCCGCGCTGCCGCGAGTTCCTGTCCAAGATTCTGCACTAGGCGCGGTGATGGACATGACGGATATGACGAGGGCGGCCGTGTCGCGCCGTCACTTTTTGCAGCTGGCTGGCGCCGGCATGCTTGCGCTGACGGGGACCGCGCTTACCGGTTGCGGCAACTCCACCAGCGGCGAGGGCTCCGACAAGGGGTCCAAGCTTGCGGCTATCAAGTCGCGTGGCCATCTGAATGCCGGCGTTAAGAAGGATGTTCCCGGCTACGGCTATTACGACACCGCCAAGGGCCGCTTTGAGGGCATGGAAGTCGATTTGTGCTACCAGATCGCCGCTGCCGTCTTTGGCGTGAGCTACAAGGAGGCCCGTGCCCAGGAGCTTGTCGAGTTTACCGATGTAACGCCCAAGACACGCGGCCCGCTGATCGATAACGGCCAACTTGACGTAGTCGCGGCGACCTACACCATCACCGACGAGCGCAAGAAGAGCTGGGATTTCTCGACGCCGTACCGCACCGACTACGTGGGACTCATGGTCAAGAAGCGCTCGGGCTTTACCTCGATTGAGGACCTGGATGGCAAGGTCATCGGCGTGAGCCAGGGTGCTACCACGCAGGGCCTGATCGAGCAGATGATCAAGGACAACGGCTTTAGCTGCAAGCCCGAGTTTAGGGCCTTTAGCGGCTACCCCATCATCAAGAGTTCGCTCGACGCCGGCAATATCGACGTCTTTGCCATGGACCGCTCCACGCTGGCCGGTTATATGAACGAGACCGTTGAGCTGCTGCAGCCCGAGGTCAAGTTTGGCGAGCAGGGCTACGGCGTGGCGACCAAGAAGGGCTGCGACCTTTCGGCCGTGGTCGATCAGGTGATTTGCGATCGCTTGGCCGACGGCTGGCTCGACCAAGAGGTCAAGACCTGGGGTCTTGTATAGGCGCATCGTCCAAGGAAGGAATCAAATGCTCGAAGGATTGTTTGACGCCGACCGCTGGTCGACGACATTTCAAAACATGGGGCCCTTCTGGGAGGGCTTTGGCGTGACACTGCAGGTGGTCGTTGCCGGTCTGCTGCTGTCGCTGGTGCTGGGCACGCTGCTGGGCGTGTTCTCTACCACTCGTTCGCGCGTGCTGCGCGCCATAAGCCGCGTGTACGTGGAGTTTTACCAGAACACCCCGCTGCCCGTGCAGGTGCTCTTTATGTACATGGCCGGTCCGCAGTTTTTGCAGGCCATAACCGGCGCCGACCAGCCGGTGCGCATCGCGCCGTTTGTGCTGGGCTTCTTGGGCGTGGGCCTGTATCACGCGGCCTACATTTCGGAGGTCATCCGCACCGGTATCGAGGCGGTTCCGCGCGGTCAGATGGAGGCGGCCCAGAGCCAGGGCTTCACCCGTGCGCAGGCATACTGGTACATCGTGCTGCCCCAGACATTCAAGATCATTCTGCCGCCGCTGTGTAACCAGGCGCTCAACCTGGTCAAGAACACGTCGGTGCTGGCGCTTGTGGCCGGCGGCGACCTTATGTACCGTTCCGACAATTTTGTGAGTCTGTACGGTTACCTGCAGGGATACATCGTCTGCTGCCTTATGTACTTCATCATCTGCTTTCCGCTCGCCATGCTGGTGCAGTGGCTCGAGCGCCGCTCCAAGGAGCGTCCGCGCGGCGTGAGCCTGGCCGAGCTGGGGCTCGACAACGTAGAGGAGGCCTAGCGCATGGAAATCTTCAACGCGACCAACCTGCTCTACATTTGGGGCGGCTTTGTTAAGACGATTGAGATCTCGGCGCTGTCGATCTTTTTCTCGCTCATCTTTGGCACGGTGCTGGCGCTCGTTAAGAGCTATGCGCCCCGCCCGTTTCGTATTTTGGTGAGCGCCTATATTGAGCTGTTCCGTTGCACGCCAAACCTGCTGTGGATCCTGTTTATCTACTTTACGGTGCAGGGTTTGGACATTGTGATTTCGACCATCGCCTTTACGCTGTTTACCAGCGCTGTTATGGCCGAGATTGTGCGCGGCGGCCTCAACTCGATTCCGCGCGGCCAGTTTGAGGCAGCGCAGAGCCAGGGCTTCGGCTTCTTTGCCACCATGCGCTACATCATTCTGCCGCAGACGTTTAAGACGATCATTCCGGCGCTGTTTAGCCAGTGCACGACCGTCATTAAGGACAGCTCGTATCTTTCGGGCATTAACGTGGCCGAGCTCATGTACACGGCAAACGTCGTGATGGCCCACGCGATTGATCTGTCGCAGGTGCTTATGCTCTACGGCCTGGTGTTTGCGATGTACTTTGTGCTCAACTTTGGTATCTCGCTGCTGGTTCGCGCATATCAGAGGCGAATGGTGGCAGCGTAGAATGTGGCAAAGGGACAGCCCCTTTGTCACATAGAGAAAGGAATCGCGATGAGCGATCTGGAGAACAAGAAGAGTCCTGTGGTCATTACCATCGCGCGCGACTTTGGCGCCGAGGGCCACGAGATTGGTCGCATGCTTGCCGACGAGTTGGGGATTCCGCTGTACGATAACGAGCTGCTGGTGCGTGCGTCGCTGCGCGCGGGCGAGTCGCTCGACAAGATGGCCGCCTACGACGAGCGCCTGGCCGTGGAGAACATGGCGTTTCTGCCCGACCGCTACGATGCGCGTTCGTACTCGGATAAGTTGTTCCAAAAGATGAGCCAGGTGATTTTGGATCTGGGCGAGACCGAGAGCTGCATTATCGAAGGCCGCCTGTCCGATTACCTGTTGCGTAACAACCCCAACCACATTGCCGTGTTGGTGACCGCACCCTTTGAGGAC
>CABUZE010000086.1 GCA_902495955.1 uncultured Collinsella sp.
CATCGCGGTGATTCAGGGCTACGTAAACATGCTCGATCGCTGGGGCAAAGACGACCCGGACGTGCTGGCAGAATCCATCGCGTCCCTCAAGGCCGAAAGCGAGCACATGCAAGAGCTCGTGGAGCAGCTGCTGTTTTTGGCACGCGGCGATGCCGGGCGCACGGTCCTGCGGCGTGCCGATACCAACCTGGCCGCACTGGTCGGCGAGGTATGCGAGGAATCGCAGATGATCGATACCGCGCACACGTATCGGCTGGCGTACGACACCGCGCTTGTCAGCGATTCGCGCTGCGACACGCCCGTCGACGTGGCACTCGTGAAGCAGGCGCTACGCGTGATCGTGCAAAACGCCGCCAAGTATTCGGACGCGGGAACGACCGTCACATTTGGCATAACGCCGGATGCGGGCGCGGACACGATCGACATAAGTGTTGAGGACGAGGGCATCGGCATGAACCAGGAATCCGCGGCTCACGCGTTTGAACGGTTCTACCGCGCCGACAACGCACGCGATGCCGGCGCGCAGGGCTCGGGTCTGGGGCTTGCCATTGCCAAGTGGATCGTCGATAGCCATGGCGGTGTCATTGGCGTGACCTCAGTCGAGGGCGTCGGCAGCCGCTTTACGATTCGCCTACCGCGGTAGGAAGCCCCTCGGCGTAAAAAAGGGATAAGGCCATGCGGCCCTATCCCTTTTTGCTAGCTATAGCAGCCTGTGCGCTACTCGCGGCACAGATGCACGGCAAAGCCGGCGAACTCGCGCTTAAAGTACACGAGCTTGGTGCCGCCGTCGGGCAGCAGCACGCGCGACTCCTCGTTGACCTCGAGCCCGCGCTCGGCAAACCACTTCTCGGCCGCATCGATGTCGTTGACGGCAAAGCCGATGTGGCCCTTGGTGCCACGACCGTTCTGCTTCATGATCTCGACCAGCGAATCGTTGAAGTACGAAACCGGGGTCTCGATGACGGGCAGGCCCATCATCGTCGAGAACAGCTCCGCGATCTCCAGGGCGTCTGCCGGGTCGGTGGCGTTAATGCCCACATGGGCAACGCGCATACCAAAGAGCTCTACCGGGTTGGCGTTCTGCTCACTCATGCAGTCAGCGCCTACTGAGCCATGACGTCGAGAACGGCCTTCTCGGCGGCAACGCGGTTCATGCCGGTCATGAAGGGCACGCCACTCACGTACGGGCAGGTGAGGCCCTCGGGGGCAACGGTGGTGGCGATTAGCAGGTCAGCGCCCTCGTCGCAGTAATCCTTGGCCTCGGAGATGGCGCACTGCACGATCTCGTACTTGTCGGCATAACCGTTGGCGTCGAGCAGGGTAGCGACCTTCTGGGCAACGAGCGTGGAAGTAGCAGCGCCAGCACCGCAAGCCAAAACGATCTTTTTCATAGGTAATGTCTCCCTTCATGGTTTACTTTAGGTAAGTGTACCGCAGCGAGCGATGGCACTCGGCCTCGATGAGCTTTTATGCCAGTTTGCTTGTGCGCTGCGTATAATACATCTAGTACGTGTTGTCATACCGCTCGCTTTATGAGCGACTAAGGATCCCAATATGCCCGATTCCCGCACCCTCTGGACCGCCGTCGTTATCATCTGCATCGCCGTGTCGGTGTTCTTTAGCGTCAAAAAACGCACCACGTTTAAACGCCTGCAGCAATTGATGGCCGCCAAGCAGTGGGACGAGTTCGATCGTTTGCTCGACGGCAAACTCACCAGCATGCTGTACCCACGCTACAACCGCGACTACCTGCGCCTGAACTCCTATCTGCTGCGCGAGGACCACGAGCGTGCCAGCGAGATGTTCGATCTGCTGCTGGGGCTCAACCTCCCCAAGATGCAGCGCGTCGACCTGGTGATCAAAGCCTTTAACTACTATGTTGGCCAGGAGGACCGCAAAAAGTCCAAAGAGCTGTTGCACGAGATCAAGGGCTTTGAGGGCGGTCAGGCCGAGGCAGTCGCGCACGAATGCCAACTGATGTACGACACGATGATCCTCAAGCGCCACAACGACATTCCCGAGCTGGAGCGCATGCTCGAGGATGTCGGCGACGACCCGGTCAAGCGCTGCCGACTGGAGTACCTGCTGGCCCTGCAGTACAAGAACAAAGGCGACGAAGCCAAGTTCCAGGAGTTCCTGGAGAAGTCGGGCCAACACTCGATGGCCGTCAACGCGTAACGGACGGCTTGTGCTAGACTTCTAGTCTCACGGGGGCGTGGCGGAATTGGCATACGCAGGAGACTTAAAATCTCTCGCCGCAAGGATTGTGGGTTCGAGTCCCACCGCCCCTACCATGTGATTGCTTGCGAGCCCGTGTTCCCCAGGGATGTGGGCTCGTTTCTTTAAGATGCCGGCGGGACTCGAACCCGCGAGGGGGCGAGCGTTAAGCGGACGCGCAGCGTCCGTAGCGAGCCGGCGAGGGCGCCGGCAGGCGTCCGAAGCCGATGCGGATTTGCGCAGCAAATACGCGGACGTCCCACCGCCCCTACCATATGGAGCTTTCGAGCTCGTGTCCCCCGGGGATGCGGGCTCGTTTCTTTTACACGCCGGCGGGGCTCTAAGTTGCGGTGGAATAGTTCCTGTTTTGGCAGTTTACCAGCCCATTTAGGAACTATTCCACCGCGACTTAGGTTGGTGTTCCCACATTTTCCGATGGAAAAACGTGGTTGTCTCCCACATTTTCCGATGGAAAAACGTGGCTGTCTCCCACATTTTCCGATGGAAACGCCCAAATGGCCTTATACTAGCCGAGAGGGTTGGGAGGCAATATGCAGCGACAGCTTATGAGTGAACTTATCGCTTGGAAATCAAGGGCGAATCGCAAACCTCTCTTGCTTAAGGGAGCCCGCCAGACAGGAAAGACTTGGCTTCTTAACGAATTCGCAAGCCAGCAGTATCGAAACGTCATTCGTTTTGACTTTATGCTCGAGCCGAGCACACGCTCGCTGTTCGATGGGGACCTCGACCCCAAGCGCATCATCTCCCAGATAGAACTCCTACGTGGCCAAACCGTAACGCCGGCAGACACGCTCATCATCTTCGACGAGATCCAAGAGGCGCTACGCGGGATCACCTCGCTCAAGTACTTCAACGAACTTGCACCCGAATACCACATCGTGGCAGCCGGTTCCTATATGGGCCTCGCGCTCCGACGCGAAAATGAGTCATTTCCCGTCGGTAAAATCGACCAGCTCACCATGCGTCCCATGGGGTTTGCCGAATTCGTTCGTGCCGTCGACGGCAACCCGCTCGCCGACGCCATCCTTGCCGCAGACATGAACCTTCTGGCAAACGTTGCCGAAAAGCTCGAACGCTTGCTCAAGGAATACCTTGTTGTCGGCGGTATGCCCGAAGTTGTCTCCACTTTCGCCGAGACACGCGACTTCATCGAAGCCCGAAGGCTTCAGCAGCAAATCATCGAGGCTTACGAATCCGATTTTGGCAAACATGCACCCGCCCGCATCGTCGAGCGCATGAGGTTGGTTTGGAAATCCCTTCCCGGCCAGCTTGCAAAGGAGAACAAGAAGTTTGTCTATGGCGCCCTTCGCCCCGGAGCGCGCGCACGCGATTTCGAGGAAAGCCTCCAGTGGCTCACGGACTACGGAATCGTTCATAAGGTGCCACGTGTCTCCGCTCTAAAGGCGCCGCTCTCGAGCTACGAAGACCTCTCGGGCTTCAAACTGTTCTGCATCGACACCGGCATCCTCGGAGCGCTCTCCGGTCTCTCTCCGGCCATCGTTCTTAACAGATCCGCTGTTTTTACCGAGTTCAAAGGTTCGCTGACCGAACAATACGTCGCGCAGGAGCTTTTGCTCCAGGACAAAACTCCCGCGTATTGGTCCTCTACCTCTGGCAATGCCGAAACCGACTTTGCCATCGACCATGCGGGAACTGTGCTTCCGCTTGAGGTCAAGGCGGCAGAGAACCTTAAAGCGAAGAGTCTGAAAATAGCCTGCGAAAAATTCAAACTCGAGCGTTGCGTGAGGAGCTCCCTGGCGGCATATAGAGACGAGGGCATGCTCGTCAATATTCCGCTTTGGGAGATTGGGCAAATCGACAAACTGGCATAGGCGCTGCGGGGACGCCCCGCAAGGACTGTCCCCAGGTGCCGGCTGTTGAGTTGCGGTGGAATAGGGACTGTTTGGTGCCCGAAAGGGCGATTTTAGTCCGTATTTCACCGCAACTTATTTAGAGGGTGCTGAGAGTGGGGGTCCAGGCGATGGTGGGAGTCGCGCCGTCGAGAACCTCGTTGATGGTGGCGGCCATGCCAGCGAGTAGGCTGTTCTCACTTACGGTGAGCGTGTCGTAGCCGCCGGCTCGCATGAGCTCGCGAATCACCACGGCGCCAGCGAGAATCACGCCTGCACGCTTGGACTGCACGCCCGGCAGCGCGGCGATGCCCTCCACGTCCAGCGTGGACATGCGCTCGATAGCGGCCGAAACCTGGTCCAGCGAAAGCTCGCGCAGGTGCACAAAGCTCGAGTCGTACGGCTCCAGTTCGTGGACCAGCGCCACGAGCGTGGTGACGGTACCGCCCACCGCAACGAGGCGCTCGGCGCGCTCAAAGTCGCTGGGCAGGCCCTCAAAATAGGTGGAGAACTGCTCGCCCGCCCATGCGCCAGCGGCGGCAAGCTCGCCGTCCGCAGGCGGCAACGCGGAGAAGAAGCGCTCCGTCACACGACGGCAGCCAATGTCCAGCGAACGCGTGCCCTCCAGCGCAAAGACCCCGCGCTCCGG
>CABUZE010000087.1 GCA_902495955.1 uncultured Collinsella sp.
CTCCTTGATGACCTTGTTCTTAAGAGCCGAGATCATCATGACCGGACAACCGAGCTTCTTGGAGAGCTTGTCCGTGTCGATCTTATCGCCGTTCTTCTCGACCAGGTCGGCCATGTTGAGGGCAACGACCACGGGCAGGCCGGTCTCGATAACCTGAAGCGCCAGGTACAGGTTACGCTCGAGGTTGGTGGCATCGACGACTTGGACGACAACATCGGGCTCGCCACTCATGAGGTAATCGCGCGATCATTGCTCCTCGGGGCTGTAGGGGGAAAGCGAGTAGATGCCAGGGAGGTCCGTGATGGTAACGTTCTTGTCGCTTAGGAGCTTGGCCTCCTTTTTCTCAACCGTGACGCCGGGCCAGTTGCCAACGTAGCCGTTGGCGCCGGTGATCAGGTTGAAAAGCGTGGTCTTGCCGCAGTTGGGGTTACCCGCCAACGCGACATGGATCTGAGAATCCGCCATTCAATCCTTCTTCCTTGTGTGCCTGCGCTGCTTTCTCCGCGCAGGCTGGATAATGTGCTTCAAAGTTGCAGCATCAAGTTAGAAAAACCTAACTTTATCTGCAGAAATATACGCCTCGGGCCCTTACTGGACCTCGACGACGGCCGCCTCCTCCTTGCGGATGGAAAGCTCGTAGCCGCGCACGTTGATCTCGCCCGGATCACCGAGCGGTGCAACCTTCACGACCTTGAACGAAGTGCCCTTGATGAGCCCCAGATCCATAAGGTGGCGGCGAAGCGCACCCTCACCGTGAAGCTTGACGATGGTGGAGCTCTCGCCCACCTTAACGTCACCCAACGTCTTCATTTACTTGTCCCCCTTTCAGTGCGTACAGAAATACCGTCAACTAACCGACGGTCATGATGTGCATGGCGACCTTGGAATCGATGCCAAAGCGTGCGCCCAGCACCGTGACGATGATATTGGCGCCACTCGAGCTCACCACGTGGATTTCGTTGCCCTCGACAAAACCGAGGTCCTTGAGGTGGTGTTTCATGTCCTCATTGCCCTTTACACGAGACACGCGCACGGTTTCGCCCGCTTTTACCATCGAAAGCGGCATGGCCGGCATCTGCGGTCCGCAAGACATGAGTGGCTCCTAACGTCAGTTCGTCCTCAACATCGACGCGATAAAAGTTAACCACGTCTATGTTCGCTTTAGTAAACTAGCACGTGGTTAACTTTTTGGAAAGGGTCCCTATTCAGATTTCGAAAAAGTTTCCTATATGAAACAAAAAGGCGCGGCAAAGAGCTGTCCTTTGCCGCGCCCAGTCATGCTTAAAGCGAGAGGTTTCTGATCGACGTAACGCAGGAAGCGTCGTCTACGCCCGAAACGCGGAAGACGACGCTCTCGCCGCACTCGCCGTAGAGAGCCATGAGGCCCATAACGTCGCGACCGTCGGTATGGCGGTCGCCGATGCTGACCGACACGTCGCTACGATGCTTGGCAATAATGTCATAGAGCAGCGCAACCGGGCGGGCATGCAATCCCAACGGATCTTTAATCGTCTTCGTAAACTCGACCATGTCCCCTCCCGCGACGTCGTACATTCGGCCGGCAAAACCCAGCCACGTGGTAGTTATTGTAGCGTTAGATGCTTATCGAGGGCCCCTCCGGATACCCCGTGGTCAAAAAGTGGCAAATATGAGTACTGTCACAAATTTAGTAGCAGCAAAATCGAGAGCAAATTGCCTAGCTTGAGCGATTCGAAGAGGTTGAAAGCCGTCAAACGCCCTTTAAAGGGAGTTAGATAAATCGATTTTGAGCCCATTTTCGCTCAGAGCAGGCCGAAAAATATGGCACTTCTTTTGAAACAGTACTCATATTTGGCATTTTTTGACCACGGGGGCCAAAACCATGCCCCAAAACACAAAAGGAGGGGCCTCGTAAGGCCCCTCCTTAGGAAAGGGAATCGATTTATTCCACAGCCGCAGATTAATCCTAGCCGCTACTCCATCATATCGAGGACGGAAGGGCGAAGCTCGTTCTCGGCGGCCTCGGGATCGGTCTCGCGCAGGCGGTTGATGTAGCGGTTGTACCACATCACGGCAAGGCCCAAGAAGACAACCACGCCGCCAACGTTGTAGACCAGCGTCAGCCACAGCGGCTGATCGAGCGGAATGGTGCCGCAGATAAGCACGAAGCAGAAGACCACAAGCAGGAATGCGGCAACGACCAGGCCAAAGCTGCGCGAACCCATGCGGAAGCCACGGGGAGCGGCGTCAAAGTTCTTGCGCAGCATAAAGTAGGCAAGCAAAATCAGCAGCGGTGGGAGCAGAGCGGTGGCAGCCGTCATGTTGGTGACGATCATGAGCAGGTCGTCGAGGTTACCGGAGCCCAGGGCCGGGATGATCAGGATGGGGACGACGATGGCGAACTGCAGCCAGGCAGCGCGGGCAGGAATGCCGTGCTCGTTGAGCTCGACGATCTTGCTACCAAAGACGCCCTTGGGGATCTCGGTGAAGAAGACCTTGATGGGAGCGGAGGTCCACATCATGAGGGAGCCCAGCGTGGCGGCGAGAAGGATCAAGCCGATGGCGCGCGTAGACACTTCCATGGGAATGCCAAAGTGGGCAAAGACAGCGCCGAACACGTCGAAGATGCCGGTGGAGATGGCAACGCCGCCCTCGGGGATGAACAGGTTAACCAGCAGCGAAGCGCCTGCATACAGAAGGCCGATGGTCAGGCCGGCGATAACGACGGTGCGCACGAAGGCCTTGACGCCACCCTTAAGGTCGTTAAGGAACACGCCGACAGACTCAGCGCCGCCAACGCCCTGGATGATCCAGGCAAGCGTACCGAAGAAGCCCCACATAGTGGCGAAGTTGCTCATGTCGGGAGCCATGTTAGCGGGAGTAGGAGCCGTAGCGAACTCAACGCCGCCAAAGGCAGCAGCCAGGGACAGCAGGATGAACACGGCGGTCAGGCCGAGAGCCGCGGTCGAACCGAAGGAGGAAATAGAGCCGATCCACTTAGCGCCCTTGGTCGAAACCCACGTGGCGATAGCAAAGACGACGATCTCGATAATGGTGATCCACAGCTGCGAAAGCTCGGCGTTGGCACCAAAGAACACGTAGCTCGCGTAGATGATGACGTTGGGCAGGACGGACGCAAAGAAGAACAGGTTAACGAACCAGTAGCTAAATGCCGTCAGGAACGCCCAGCGACCACCCATCGAGGTCTTAACCCATGCGTACACGCCAGACTCGGAGTCCTTGTTGAGGCCGACGAACTCGGCGGTAACCAGGGTATAGGGGACAAAGTACAAAAGCGTGGCGAAGAAGAACGACGGCGCGGCTGCCAAGCCGATAGCCGCGTTGTTGTTGATGATGTTCTTGATACCGAACACGGCGGCGACCGTCATGCCCAGCAGAGCGAACGAACCAATCGTTCCTCGTTTTTCAGAGCTCATAAGCCCTCCCAATCATCTGTTAAATGTCATCTAAAACCGTCCGGGCTGCAAGTGCAAACACGGACGGCGCACCTGCTAAGGGGAATGGGGAAAAGGGAGTCAACAAAGCCATCCCCCTTAACGGCGCGAAGCAAACGTCCAGGCGGACGAATACTACTTGTTGGGGAAGGAATAACCTTCGACTGTCACGTGCAGTACCACGACGCGGGGATCCGCGGCATCGGCCACGACACGGTAGGCCTCGTCAATTTCGACGACGGCAACGCCGCCGGTGGGAATCGTCACGGTCTCCCCCGTACCCTCAAAGCGCTCGCGATCATCGATATCGCTGTAGGCGCGCGTACAGGTAAGATCGGCCTTGGAAGCCACCTCAACGGTCAGATTGCCGTCGAGCGGGGCGAGCACGGCATGATAGCGACGGTGACCGACCAGATCGGCAGTAGCCGCCTCGTGGGCGTTCACCCACCAATACACCAGCGAGTCGCCGATAGAGTACGCCACATCGTGCTGCAGTTCAGAAACGCCGTCGAGTGCCTGACCGGTACGCATCCACTTCTTGACGGACTTCATCTGGGCGTCGAAATCGGCACGCGAGTTAAAGATATGCATGACTTATGCCTCCTTAATGGGTGCCAGCGCCTGAGCCAGATCGGCAGACGTCAGCGGTCGCAGGGACACCTCAAAGCTGAAGCTCTCAAAACGGCTGCGATAGGAATCGAGCACCTCGGAACCCCAAGAGTTCGAGCCAAGGCCGAGCAGCTGGTCGTTGATGTTGACCGTAACCGTGTCGCCCGGGACAAGATCGTAGACATGCTTGGCATTATCGATAGCCTCGCAGCTATAGGGCCATGCGGAGAACGAGAACGGATTGGAAGCGGCGTCGCTCGGACGCGTCACGACCAGACCGTCACCGTGGCTGGAGCGCAGGGCGACCCAGCGGGTACCCTCGCGGTTGGCGCAGTCCTGAGGCATAACGTAGGGCGTGAACATGTCGTCGACCGTAGTGCGGTAATGACCGACCGGGTTGGCGCGCAGCGAGTCCGGATAGTTCTCGCCCGGGCCGTGGCCATACCACTCGACGGCACGATCACAACCGGGAACCTCGAAGGAGATGCCGATGCGCGGGATAATGTCCGAATAGTCGCCGTAGGGATCGCCGGAAACCTTGAGGTCGACGCGGCCACTCGGAAGCACGGTATAGACGAGCTCGACGCGCATGCCGAACGCGCGGACTGGAGGAGCGATACGCTGGCTCACGGTAAC
>CABUZE010000088.1 GCA_902495955.1 uncultured Collinsella sp.
AACAGGCAACACCTAAAAGGAGAGAAGGAACGCGAAATGCTGAGCCTGTGACCTATTTATATCCAATGAGCGGCAAAAATAGGTCAAGAACGGCAAAATGGCAAATCGATGTCTGTCCCCAATGAGTGAAAGCACTCATGTAAGTATGTCCCCAATGAGCTAGGCGATGTCCTGGCAGATTATTTTAGTTGAATCGCTTCATTTAGTTGAAGCGTTTTAGTGTGCCTTTTACGGGAATCTTACCGTTCGCCGAATAATTTCTTGCTATCATGCAAGGCGTAGGGTAAATCTCCGATCGCAAGGAGACACAAATGGTGAAAAAGTCACCGGAAAACACTACTCCCGCAATTGTGGACAACGTAGAGGCGCTTGAGGCCAAGCTCGCTCAGATGCGAGAGGCCCAGGCGCTTTTTGCTACGTACACGCAGGAGCAGGTCGACAAGATCTTCTATGAGGCCGCCATGGCCGCCAACAAGGCTCGTATCCCGTTGGCGAAGATGGCCATCGAGGAGACCGGCCGCGGCGTTCTTGAGGACAAGGTCATCAAGAACCACTACGCCGCAGAGTACATCTACAACGCTTACAAGAACACCAAGACCTGTGGTGTCCTGGAGCGCGACGAGGCTTACGGCATCACCAAGATCGCCGAGCCCATCGGCATCGTGGGCGCCGTCATCCCGACGACCAACCCCACCTCCACCGCGATCTTCAAGACGCTGATCTGCCTGAAGACCCGCAACGCCATCATCATCTCCCCGCACCCGGCTGCCGCCAAGTGCACCATCGCCGCCGCCAAGCTCGTGCTTGACGCCGCCGTCAAGGCCGGCGCCCCCGAGGGCATCATCGGCTGGGTCGATGTCCCCTCCATCGAGCTGACCAACATGGTCATGCGCGACGTCGACATCATCCTCGCCACCGGTGGCCCGGGCATGGTCAAGGCCGCTTACTCCTCGGGCAAGCCCGCCCTGGGCGTTGGCGCCGGTAACACCCCGGTCGTCATCGACGACACCGCCGACGTGCTGCTCGCCGTCAACTCCATCATCCACTCCAAGACCTTCGACAACGGCATGATCTGCGCTTCCGAGCAGTCCGTGACCGTCATCGACACCATCTATGACCAGGTTAAGGCCGAGTTCCAGAAGCGCGGCTGCTACTTCGTCAAGCAGGGTGCCGAGATGGAGGCCCTGCGTGCCGCCATGTTCAAGAACGGCGCTCTCGATCACCGCATCCCCGGCATGGCCGCTGCCAAGATCGCCGAGCTCGCCGGCATCGAGGTTCCCGCCAAGACCAAGATCCTGATCGCCGAGGTCACCTCCACCGACCCCGCCAAGGAGGAGTTCTCCCACGAGAAGCTCTCCCCGGTCCTGGCCATGTACCACGCCAAGGACTTCCAGGAGGCCGTCGACAAGGCCGAGCACCTGGTGCTCGCCGGTGGCCCGGGCCACACCGCCTCTCTGTACGTGCACCCCGCCCAGGCCGAGAAGATCAGCCTGTTCGAGCACGTCATGAAGGCCTGCCGTATCGTCATCAACACCCCGTCCTCGCACGGCGGCATCGGTGACCTGTACAACTTTGGCATGAAGCCGTCTCTGACCCTGGGCTGCGGCTCCTGGGGCGGCAACTCCGTCTCCGAGAACGTTGGGGTGAAGCACTTGATCAACGTTAAGACTGTGGCCGAGCGCCGTGAGAACATGCTGTGGTTCCGCGCTCCCGAGAAGGTCTACTTCAAGAAGGGTTCCACGCCCGTCGCCCTCGACGAGCTGGGCAACGTCATGGGCAAGAAGCGCGCCTTCATCGTCACCGACCAGTTCCTCTTCAAGAATGGCAACACCCGCGCCATCGAGGCCAAGCTCGACGAGATGGGCATCGCCCACGACTGCTTCTACGACGGCGAGCCCGATCCGTCGCTGCAGTGCGCACGTCGCGGCGCCAAGCAGATGGCTCTCTTTGAGCCGGACGTCATCATCGCCGTCGGCGGTGGCTCCGCTATGGACGCCGGCAAGATCATGTGGATGATGTACGAGCACCCCGAGTGCAAGTTTGAGGACATGGCCATGGACTTCATGGACATCCGCAAGCGTATCTTCACCTTCCCCGAGATGGGCAAGAAGGCCTACTTCGTCGCCGTCCCGACCTCCTCGGGTACCGGCTCCGAGTGCACGCCGTTCGCCATCATCACCGATAAGGAGACCGGCATCAAGTGGCCGCTCGCCGACTACGCGCTGCTCCCCAACATGGCTATCGTCGACGCCGACAACTGCATGACCGCCCCGCGCGGCCTGACCGCTGCCTCCGGCATCGACGTCATGACCCACGCCATCGAGTCCTACGTCTCCATCATGGCTTCCGACTACACCAAGGGCCTCTCCGAGCGCGCTGCCAAGCTCGTCTTCGAGAACCTGCCCTCCAGCTTCACGAACGGTGCCAAGGACCCGCACGCCCGCGAGGAGATGCACAACGCCTCCTGCATGGCCGGTATGGCCTTCGCCAACGCCTTCCTGGGCCTCAACCACTCCATGGCTCACAAGCTCGGCGCCTTCCATCACCTGCCCCCCGGCCTCGCCAACGCCGTCATCCTGACCCGCGTCATGCGCTACAACGCCGCCGAGGCTCCCGTCAAGATGGGTACCTTCTCCCAGTATCCTTACCCCAACGCGCTGCACAACTACGCCGAGATGGCCAAGTACTGCGGCATCGAGGGCAAGGACGACAAGGAGGTCTTCGAGAACTTCATCACGAAGCTCGAAGAGCTCAAGGACTTCATCGGCGTCAAGAAGACCATCGCTGACTACGGTGTTGACGAGCAGTACTTCCTCGACACCCTCGACGAGATGACCGAGCAGGCATTCAACGACCAGTGCACCGGCGCTAACCCGCGCTACCCGCTCATGAGCGAGATCAAGGAGCTCTACCTGGACGCCTACTACGGCCGCGAGCCCCAGGATTACGCCGTCTGCTAGTTTTAGCACGGTTTTTAACGGCGGGGGTGCACGGGTGTTTCACACACCCCCGCCGTCGCTTCTATCGCATCGTTGAAAGGATGCAACCATGCTGCTACCCGATTCCAAGACCGAGCTCGTCCGCCGTGGCAACAAGGTCGTTTACGACCTGGGCGACAAGATCGTCAAGGTCTTTAACGAGACCAAGCCCGTCTCCGACGTGTTCAACGAGGCTTTGAATCTTGCCCGCATCAATGAGTGCGGCATCCGCAGCCCCAAGGCTCTCGAGGTTTCTCAGCTCGAGAACGCCAACGGCTGGGCGCTCGTGACCGAGAAGGTTCCGGGCACCACCCTTGCCGAGAAGATGACTGCCGAGCCCCAGCGCTTCGGTGAGCACCTCGAGATGTTCGTCGACCTCCAGATCGAGATCCACGGCTACACCTCCCCGCTGCTCAACCGTCAGCGCGACAAGTTCGCCCGCATGATCGACAGCCTTGATCAGCTCAATGCCACCACGCGCTACAACCTTCAGGAGCGTCTGGACGGCATGACCAAGGAGTTCAAGGTCTGCCACGGCGACTTCAACCCCTCCAACGTCATCGTCGGCGACGACGGCCAGCTCTATGTGTGCGACTGGGCACACGCCACCCAGGGCTCCCCTGCTGCCGACGTTGCCACCACCTACCTGCTCTTTGCCCTCAACAGCAAGGATCAGGCTGAGGCCTACCTGGAGCTCTACTGCGACCGCGCCGACATGCCGATGCAGGTCGTGCGTCAGTGGACGAGCATCGTCGCCGCTTCCGAGCTCGCTCGTAAGCGCAACGTGAACGATGAGTTCCTGAAGAACTGGATCGACGTCGTCGATTATCAGTAATATCTGAGCGATTTATTTCGCATCGGAGGCACAAGGAAAACCCCGCAGCTCGCATGGGCTGTGGGGTTTTCCTTTTAGATATCGAGGATGCCACAAGATAAAAGGACGGCCCCGCATCTCCCCGATCTGAACTGCCTCCCATTTCTTGGACATGAGAAATGGGAGGCTTTCTTTATGCGCGTTGATTTGAGGGTGAAGCATGATGTCGAGGCCAGGAAGGCGGCCATAGGGCTCTTCGAGCTCGGGCACGGGTATAAATCTGCCGCGATTGCCCTTTCGCTTCCCGCGGAAGCCGTGAGAAGATGGCAGGAGATATACCGCGCGTTCGGGAGCGAGGTGCTGCTGCGCATGGACGGAAAGCAGGGCAGGTACACATACGAGCAGAAGGTCGCCGCCGCCTCCGCCGTCGTCGACGGCGGCATGACGAAGACCGAGGCGATGGCGGCGTTCGGCATAATGTCGATGTCGCCGCTCAAGAAGTGGTGCGCGCTATACCGCCGGGGCGGCGCGGAGGCCCTGCGCCCGAGGCCCTAGGTCCGGCCGAGCGGTTCCAGGGCGAGGCCGCGGACCCGCGAGGAGGAGCTCGAGGAGCGGTGCCGTAGGCTCGAGGCCGAGGTGGCCTACCTAAAAAATTACGCGCCCTGGTCGAGAGGGACGGGCTCTGACCAGGGCGAAGGTCGAGGCCGTGAGGGTCCTGCGCGAAGAGGGGCACGGGCCGGGGCGCCTGCTGGAGTGCGCCGGCATGGCCCGGTCCAGCTACTACTACGCGTTGTCGCACGAGAAGGCGACCAC
>CABUZE010000089.1 GCA_902495955.1 uncultured Collinsella sp.
AGGCAAGTTGTCGATGCAAAAATAGCCCATGTCCTCGAACACATGCATGGCCTGCGTTCGGCCCGATCCGGACATTCCGGTGATGATGACGATATCGGGGATGCGCTCCGAGCGCTCCGCCGCATCCATGGCATCTCCCTTTTGCATGTGTGCCTCCTAAAACAAGCGCGGGACCCGGCCAGCGGATCCCGCGCGATCAATTGCCTTTATTGAGTATACCGCCCCAAGCGGATACGAGGCCTGTCTTACGCCTCAAGCGCAGCCTTGAACCAACTTGTAATACTCGTGGGGTGCGTGATGGCGGTGCCGACGACAACGGCCCAGGCGCCCGCATCAATCGCGGCGCGGGCCTCCTCGGGCGTGTGCACGCGGCCCTCGCAGATGATGGGAAGACCGGGGAATTCCTCGGTCGCCTGACGCAGAAGCGGCAGATCGGGGCCATCGGCCATGGTGCAGTCGATAGCGGCAACACCATGAGAAAGCGTGGTGGACACCAGGTCGAAGCCCATGTCGACAGCACGACGAATATCCTCGATGGTGGCACAGTCGGCCATCAGGAGCACGCCCTCCTCGTGCAGCGGGCGGAAGGTATCCTCGACCGACTTGCCATCGGGACGTGGGCGATCGGTGGCGTCAATCGCCACGATATCGGCACCCGCAGCAACGCAGGCGCGAGCGTGGCGCAGCGTCGGCGTGATGTAAACGCCCTCGTGCCCATCCTTCCACAGGCCGATGACGGGAACCTCACAGCGACCCTTAATGGCGGCAATGTCGGCAAGGCCCTGGCAGCGAATGGCGGCAGCGCCGCCGAGCTCGCAAGCGCGAGACATTTGAGCCATGGTCTCGGGCGTACGAAGCGGCTCGCCCATATACGCCTGAACGCTCACGACGAGCTTGCCCTTCAGGGATTGAATCAAAGGATCGACGGTCATGTTCGACTCAACCTTTCTAAAAACAGCCTTCTGAGACACCGCACCTTGACGTTCAAACCGTCGCTCACGTACCGAAGTACGCTTCGCTCCTCTTTCACGTCAATCTGCGGCACCTCAGAAGGCGCACTTGGTAGTTATGTTTACTTCAACGATGCAAGAAGGTGTTCGGCGGCACCGATGAGCGGAGCATCGCCCTCCAGAGAACCGATGAGGATCGGCGTGTTCTGAAGCGGATCGAGCGCCTGGCTGGCATAGCCCTCGTGCACCGAATCCTTCCACGTCTGCGAACGCCAATCGGGACCTTGGTGAATCACGCCGCCCGAAAGCACGATGACCTCAGGGTCCAGGATGTTAGCGAGTGAGCCCAAGCTGGCCCCCAGCGCAAAGCCGGCGTCATGGATGACCTCGGTCGCCTTTGCGTCGCCCGCACGGCACAGGTCGTTCACATCGCGACCGACCGAAGGACGGCTGGGGTCGACGCGGCCAAAACGCTCATCGTACATTCGACCAATGGAAGTGCCCGAAGCAACCGACTCCAGATGGCCGGAACGCCCGCAGGCGCAGGGAATGCCGGCGGCAGCCGAGCACTCGATGTGGCCCATATGGCCGGCAGCACCATGGAAGCCCTGCATCACGCGGCCGTTCTCGACATATGCGCCGCCGATGCCCGTACCGATGCCCAGACACAAGACGGAGAACTTGCCCTTGCCGACGCCCCAGTGGGCCTCGCCCAGAGCATGAGCCTGCACGTCGCCTACGACGGCAACGGGAAGACCGAGGTCCTCGCGCAGGCGCGGCCCCAACTGAACGCCGGACCAGCCGGGCATGATCTCGTTGGCATACGCGATAGCGCCCGTCTTGGGATCGACGACGCCGGCGGCACCGATGCCGACGCCAAGGACCTCGACATCGGGATTCGCCTCGAGAGCAGCCTTGATGGACGCCTCGATCCGCTGGAAGACGGCCTCGCCGCCCTCCTGGGCCTCGGTAGGAACCTCGGCCTCAAAAACGGGATGGGGCACGCTGCCGTCAGTCGGGTACTCCATGATGGCAGTCGCGATCTTAGTTCCGCCGATATCGACAGAGCAGACGTATTTGTTCTCCATGTCGCTCTCCTTAGGAGATAAAAAACAACTACAGGAAATGAAGGCGGTGTTATCGCCGCAACTTAGTAAAGGTTTCCCAGGTGCCCGAGGTTGGGGTGAAAGTGGTCGGGCGTTGACCTAATGGGTCACGCCCGGCCACTTGAGCCCCAAGATCGGGTGCCTGGGGAAGCTTTACAGGAGACCGTTGTCCTGGAGGACCTTCTTAATCGCCTCGACGTTCTCGCCGGTCATGGCCTTCACCGGGCGCGGCATGGTCGGGCTGTCGAAGATGCCCATGAGGTTCATAGCGGTCTTGAAGGCGCCGACGCCACCGGCATAGCCCTGGACGCCCGAGGTGACATCCCAGATGTGCGAAATCTCATTGAGGCGATCCTGCTCGGCCTTGACGGTAGCCCAGTCACCAGCCTGAGCGGCCTTCCACTGACGCACGTAGCCCTCGGGCTCAACGTTGGCGAGACCCGGGACGGAACCGTCGGCGCCGCCGAGGTAAGCACCGTCGACGACGACCTCATGACCGGTGAGGATGCTCATCGGATGACCGTTCTTCTCGTTCTCCTGAACGAGGTAGCGGAACGAGATGTCATCACCCGAGGAATCCTTGACGCCAGCAAGGACGCCCTCGGCGCCGAGCTTGGCAAGGAGCTTCCAGGGGAGCTTGGTGTGGACGCAGACGGGAATGTCATAGGCGAAGATGGGCAGGTCGAGCTCCTCGTGCAGGATACGGAAGTGCTCCTCGACCTCGGTCATGCCCTGCAGGGCATAGAACGGGCAGGTGGCGACGAGGGCATCGGCGCCCAGCTCCTGGGCAACCTTGCCGTGCTCGATCATGCGCTCGGTCTCGGTGTCGATGATGCCGACCAGAACGGGAACGCGGTGGTCGACGATACGGACGGCCTCGGAGATGATCTGACGGCGACGCTCGTCGGTGGAGAAGACGACCTCGCCCGAGGATCCCAGGAAGAACAAGCCATCGACGCCGGCATCGATCATGCGGTTGATGCTGCGCTCAAAGGAGGCAACATCGAGCTGGTGGTCTTCGGTATCGGGAACAACGACGGGAGGGATAACTCCGGTGAATTTCTGAGTTGCCACAAGAATCTCCTTAGTTGTCTGGTGGGCAGCCCTATGCTGCCCACTCTTGTTGGCAGTGTCCAGGCCGTCTAGGCCAAAGAACACGGGTAGAACGTTTGGTTAAAGAAGTCGACGACTTCGTTTTCGAACGCATTGATGCGCTCGTGAGCGTATTTTGCATAGATGATATGCCTCCGGTCACACTCAAGACCGTTGAATACAGCAAACTGATCCTTGGGATCGCTCACGGTATCCATAAGCGATGTGCCCATGAGCACCGATCCGCGCACCCGAGACGACAGCGCCTCGAGGCCACCAGGAAGCGGATTGGCAACCGCCGTGCAGGCGAGGCCCCGCTCGTCCAGAGCAGAAACCGCCAGCGCGACTCCGCCGCCAAGGCCCTCGCCCCATGCAAAGATGCGGTCGGGGTCCATGCCATCAAGCTTGCGCGCAACCTTCGCCATCGCGCAACCCCAACGGACGCGCTCGACAAAAGCGGGCGAAGCAATCCCCCGCTGCAGGTCGTCCGCACCAGCAACATCGTCATCCAGCGCGAGGACGGCATATCCCATGGCGGCAAATCTCGTCATGTGATGCCAGCCGCGCACAGGCCGATCGATGTCGTGGAACATCAGGCACAGCGGCACGCGCTCAGATACTCGGGCACGACCGACAGGCTCGATCAAACGAGCGTGAATCGCATCGTCACCGAGCTCAAAGGAGACCTCCGAGTAACGGGCGCAGGGGTTAACAAAGTCAATCGCCGTAATGGCCAGGCCTTGAATCTCAAGATTCGAAGCGCATGTCTCTAAAACAGAAACATCCGCTTGGACATCACTGCGCCAGCCCCGATATTCTGCGAGCCTTGACGAAACCGTTCCAGGAATTCCCACGAGTCCGGGGACAATCAGCTCGTCGACATTGCTCTCGCACTTAGACATGAGCCTCCCCTCCCTTGCAGAAAAACGAAATGATCAGATCGTCAAAATCCTGAATCTCCTCGTGGCCAAAGCCTTCAAAGAACTCATGACGCTTTTCGCAGGTCAGGTTGTTATAGACCGCAAACTGCGTCGCTGGCGGACAGACGATATCGGCTGTGCCGGTGCCAAACAGCACGGGGCATTTGACCATAGGGGCAAAGTTCTTGGAATCGAAGTACGCCAGCTTGGCATAGGCTTCGTCAATACGAGTCGAGTCCTCGTCAAACCAGCGAGACCAATAGCGCAGACCCTCGTAGGCAATATCGTCGGCGTCCAGATCCCAAACCAGGCGGAAGTCCGACAGGAAGGGATAGAGGATGGCGGCACGATTGATAAGCTCGCTGTTAAGCGCACAGGTCGCAATGCCCAAACCGCCGCCCTGCGACGCGCCGTTCACAAACACACGCGCAAGATCGATGCCCTCGAGCTCGCGAACGATACGGCACAGAATGCGGATATCCTGGTGTAGGCGGACATAGTAGAGGTTGGCCGGGTCGCCGTCGATACCGGCGAC